>RDYJ01000106.1 GCA_004293145.1 Nostocales cyanobacterium
AACAAGCTGCTGCTACCTTCCGGGGTATTCGAGAAGAACTGCAAACAGCCCTACACGAACGAGCAGAAGTAGAACAGCAAATGCTTCAAGGTACTCGGAATGGAATCATGCGAATTCTCACTCAAGCAAATACAGCTTTCCAGCAGCAAAGTAATACTCTACAAACAGTTGGTACTGAGGCTTCTGGATTAATGAATGATGCTAAAAATAATCTTTTAGCTACCTTAGCAAATATTGATTCTACACTCACAGCAACTCGTCAAACTGTGCAAGATGATTTAACAAAATTCCGCGAAGAATATCAAGCCAATCTACAGGATTTCTTTCAACAACAAAATGAATTACTGGAAGGTACTTTAGGTCAACAACGTGATGGATTAAATCAAGTAGTGCAAAATTTAGATCAAGTTTTTCAGGAGGAAGCTAACCGTCGTAGTCAGTTAACTCAAGAAGTTGATACAACAATGAAAAAAATTCAACATTCTGTAGAAAGAATCCATGAATTAACTATTGCTTCAGGATTACATGATTCAAATAGACTAATTCAACTAAATGCACTTGCTGAAAATATAGGTCAACAAGTTCAGAGAGTTGAAGAGTCCTACAAGAATTTAGATGAAAAATTTGCTCATAGTTTAATTACTTGGCAGAACCTTCTTCAAAGTTCTATGAAAAACACAGTTGACTTACAGGAAAACTTTTTCCGAAGTTCTGATCATGCTATGACGAGAATTTGTAGCGACTTATTAAGAAGTGCAGAAGTTCTAGTATCTGCAAAAGATAATGGTAATTTTGGTAATGGAAGAAACGGACATGGATGATTTTATTAATAACGAATTTGTAGAAGCTGAAATTACCGAGGATGATGAATCTAGTATTTATCTATCCATTGGTGATCTCATGTCTGGATTGCTGATGTTTTTTGCATTACTTTTCATTACTGCACTACTACAACTAGCAGAAAGAGATGCACCAAAAAGAATAGTAATTGGTAATGTCGTTGGTGAAATGAAAAGTAAAAATATCAATGTTCAAGTTAATCCAGAAACTGGAGATATAAGTATTCAAGAATCAATTCTTTTTGATAAAGGAAGCACTCAACTTAAACCAGCAGGTAAAGAATTTCTCCGTAAGTTTATTCCTGTTTACAGTGGAGTAATTTTTTCTAAACCTGAATTTGAAAAAGAAATTAGCCGCGTAGTTATAGAAGGTCACACTAGCTCAGATGCAGACAATAAAACTAATTTAGAACTTAGTGTATTACGGTCATCTTCAGTCTATAAATACATTTTTTATGAACTGAATTTTCCCACTAAACCTGCTTTAAGGCAGAAAATATTAGCTGCTGGACGTGGAGAAATAGAAGCTGATCAAAAACGTGATAACCCTGCTGATAGAAAGGTACTATTTCGCTTTCAATTTCGTAGTGATGAGTTAAATCAACAAGCTAGTAAAAAATTACCTAAAAAGGAGAAATAGCTGTGAATTTTGATTATTCCATGCCTAATTTACCAGAAATACCCCAGGTATTACCTAAAGGAATGATGCAGTTAGCAAGTACATTACCAGATGTAAAAGTTTCTATCCCAACGGTTGATAAAGTCTTAGAAGCTATTGAACAGGGAAAAGCTGATCAAGTTAGTCAATTAGAGTGGATTTATTGTATTTCTGCTAAAGAAGAATGGGATAATCAAAATACTAATCGTAGCCAATCAACATCTTCTGCAATTTGGCAGGTAGCAATTTCTAACTCTTGGTTACAACATCAACTAATATGGCGTTTAGCTATATATTGCAATGGTCAAAAAGAACGGGTTTTGCCCAAATCTCTCGTTGATTCTTTTGGTGTTTTTGCTAATAATGAGAAAATTAAAACTTTATTAAAGGTAAAAGTAATTTTAGCAATTAATAGTGAAAATACAGGTAAAAAATTAGCTAAAATAGCCTGTGAATATAATTTCAATCGTGGAGAATTTATCAATGAAATTAAATCAGATATTCCCGTCTGGATTTCAGCATTTAATCAATTTGGAGAATATATAACGCACCATTTCTGTACAATCAATAATCCCAGTAATCAACAAGTTAGTTGGTTATTAAGTTGTTTGCAAGAAATGTCTAAAGTACAGCAACTTACAGCCGTTGATGATTTATTAATCAATGTTAATGAAAATATTGCCAATAAATATAGTCAATTAGTATCATGGCTTGGTCAAAATTATCGCAGTGGTGAAAATTGGTTAGGACTTTCAGAACTAGCTAGAAAGAAACTAAGAGGTTTAATCGGATCAATTAACTATGGTGATTTTTACAAATTAGTCAACCTCATATTAAATAGATTAACATTACAAGACTTCGAGGAGAATAGACTACGCAGACGCAGAGATTTTTGGAGTGACTATAGTAACAGATTTGAGAAAATGCGGATTCTCTTACCTGAATCTTCATTACACATTATTGGTAATCAGCTAACAGGAGATATTGATATTTTAAAAAATGATGGTAGCGAACCTACAGAGGTTTGTATATTTGATTTCGGTGATTGGATAGTAGTAGAGTTTTTTAGAGGGAAAGGTAGTGAAACACGCCTTTTCCCTAACAATCCTGAAAATCAGCAAATCCTTTTTAATCAATCTCAACTTTCAGTTAAATGTATTCGTTCTTTAGGTGGTGAAAAACACGATCATGAATATCTTTGGCAAGTATTTTCCCACTACTGGTTACAAAATAAGGGAATTATACCTAATTTAAATAGCAATACTCCTAGACAACCTACAACAGAACAATTACGAGATCGCTCATACAGACTTGAACGATGGAGAAGGGATATTGAGACTTTAGAGCGGGAAGCTAATGAATACTGTAGAAGAACTGGTTGTTGTGTTTAAATTTTCAAAATTCTGATATTAATATATACAGATACCTTGAGATAATTTGAGAAGACGGACATCTAGAGGCTCTCTCGCAAGATGTCTTGTCCCAATTCGGTGCGAATTTCTTCTAAAGTAGGAAAGTCATCTTTCCAAGTTCCAGCAAGTGAATAAACAAATTCTGACCAAGGTAACTGGTCAATATTTTTAACAGTTTGGTTAGCATTTATACCAATTCTGTATAAAGATGCGCCAAATTTAAAAAGGAACGAACCGCAGAGACGCAGAGGACACAGAGAAGAAAAAGATAAGGTTACAAAATTAAGCGCAGCCTCATAAAGAAATGGTATTAGATATTTCGCACGGATAAATTCAGCAAAAGTCAGAATCTCATCAGCTTGATCTTGAGGAAGAGTTTTAGCGATCGCATAAATCTGTTCGGCAATAGTCATAATAGAGTTTTAGATAAAATTAGGTCGGTGAAATTATTTTATCGTAGATGCAACTACTAAAACAGAAAGCTACCATGCAAACACTAGCTGTTACAGAAACTATCACCACCATCGCTGAAGCAGAAAAACGATTTGGCTTAAGTCGCAGTCAATCTCAGGATTTTTTTACAGAATGGCATGATCAATTACCTGAAATTAATTCTAATGACCGCACCAACCTAGAAACTTTATGGCAGCGTTATATTTATCACCGTTACGGTGGGCATTTATTAGAAAGTACGGTGATGCTATTACTTGTCTCTCCATTGCTGACAGTTGCTGGTTTATACGATCCACCTTTTCGCATCAAAGCTGAAGAATCTGTACAAATAACAGTAGCCGATAGCGAAGAAACTCTACAGGGTCGAATAGATGTTTTAGTATTGCGCGATCGCCTGTGGATAATTGTTTTAGAGTCCAAAAAAACCATGCTATCAGTTTGGTCAGCATTGCCCCAAACTCTCGCTTACTTGATGGCCAGTCCAAATACTGATTTGCCTACTTTTGGGATGCTAACTAATGGTGATGATATTGTCTTTGTCAAAGTACAAAATCAGCAGTATGCCATCTCACGAGTATTTGCACCTCTAACTACCCAAAGCGAATTAGAGTGCGTGTGTCGAGTGCTACGCAGAATTGCAGAAACATTCAGCAGAATAGGGAACAGCCAACAAGCATAATAACCAATTACCCATTACCAATTAGCAATCACCTCTTCCCCAATCAGGTTATGATAGAAGATAGTCTGGATGCAAAAGATGATTGAGTGAACTATCCCGCCCCGTCTTCAGAAATTAACTTAGGGTCTATTTTTCCCTTTGAGTTGGATCAATTCCAGCTAGATGCGATCGCCTCCCTCAATGCTGGCCGCTCAGTAGTTGTCTGTGCGCCCACAGGTTCTGGTAAAACATTAATTGGGGAATACGCCATTTATCGCGCCCTGGCGCGAGGAAAACGTGTATTTTACACCACTCCCCTCAAAGCCTTATCGAATCAAAAATTACGCGACTTTCGGGAAAAATTCGGATTTGATCAAGTCGGACTCTTAACCGGAGATGCTTCCATTAACAGGGATGCACCGATTTTAGTCATGACCACCGAAATTTTCCGTAATATGCTCTATGGCACACCCATAGGTCAAATCGGGATCTCGTTAACAGACGTTGAGGCTGTAGTCCTCGATGAGTGCCACTACATGAACGATCGCCAACGGGGTACAGTATGGGAAGAATCCATTATTTACTGTCCTCGTGAAGTCCAACTGGTCGCCCTTTCCGCCACAGTTGATAACAGTGACCAACTCACGGACTGGTTAAATCGGGTTCATGGACCAACAGACCTGATTTATTCCGATTTTCGCCCAGTTCCCTTAGAATTTCACTTTTGTAATCCCAAAGGGCTATTCCCCCTACTCAATGACAGCAACACCAAAATTAACCCCCGGTTGATCAAACGTGGTAAAAAAGGACCTGGGGAAAGAGGGAAAGCCGGTAGACCAGAAGCACCCGGCATCATTTATACCATCAGTCAACTAGAGCAGCGGGATATGCTGCCAGCGATTTTCTTTATTTTTAGCCGTCGGGGCTGTGATAAAGCCGTGGGAGAAGTAGGTGATTTATGGCTAGTTAATAACGAAGAATCCCAAATCTTACGTAGGCAGATTGATGACTTTTTAGCTCGTAACCCGGAAGCGGGACGTTCGGGACAAATTGCACCTTTGTACAGAGGTGTTGCGGCTCACCATGCGGGAATTTTACCAGCTTGGAAGGTTTTAGTTGAGGAACTGTTTCAACAGGGATTAATTAAAGTCGTCTTTGCCACCGAAACCCTGGCAGCGGGTATTAATATGCCAGCGCGGACAACGGTAATTTCTACCCTTTCCAAACGTACTGATAACGGACACCGTTTGTTAAAAGCTTCGGAGTTTCTGCAAATGTCCGGGCGTGCTGGTCGTCGGGGCATGGATTTACAAGGTTATGTGGTGACATTGCAAACTCCCTTTGAAGGCGCAAAAGAAGCTGCCTATTTAGCCACATCCCCAGCCGATCCTTTGGTGAGTCAGTTTACACCTAGCTATGGCATGGTTTTAAACTTGCTGCAAACCCATACGATAGAACAAGCTAGGGAACTGATAGAACGAAGTTTTGGCCAATACATGGCAACGTTGTATTTAAAACCAGAATATGACGAAATAGCAGATATTAAAGCAGAATTAGCAAAAATTCAGACCGAACTGGCCGCAGTTGATGAAAATGAATTGGCGCTATATGAAAAATTACGGCAACGTTTAAAAGTAGAACGCCATATATTTAAAACTCTACAAGAACAAGCACGGGAAGACAGACAAGAACAATTGTCAATGATGTTGGATTTTGCGGTAACTGGGACGCTGTTGAGTCTGAAAGACAAAAACATGACAGCGACTTTACCTTTAACCGCTGTATTAGTGGGTAAAGCCCCAGAAGTAGGTCAAATCTCTTACTTTGTCTGTTTGGGACAAGATAACCGCTGGTATGTAGCCACATCTGCGGATGTAGTTGATTTGTATGCGGAAATGCCCAGGGTAGAAGTTCCAGATCATATCCTACCACCATCAGAATTGGGTTTTAAACGAGGTCAATCGGTGCGCGGTAATCAAGAAACTGCGGCGATCGCTCAAAGTATACCCGATCCGAGCGAGTTTATGTATATGCCCCCGGAAGTGGCTACACAACTGAGTCGGGTTAACGCTGTGCAATCGCAATTAGAAAATCACCCCTTGCATCAATCAGGAAATATTGCCAAGATATTTAAAGACAGAGCGCGGTGTGTGGAATTAGAAGCCGAATTGGAAGGTTTAGAGGAGCAGGTAGAAGAGCAGTCCCATCAACACTGGGAAGAGTTTCTCAATTTAATTCAGATATTGCAGCAATTTGGCGGGCTGGATGAACTAGCACCCACGCAATTGGGGCAAATGGCTGCGGCAATTCGGGGTGAAAATGAATTATGGTTAGGTTTAGCGATCGCCAGTGGTGAATTGGATAATTTAGATCCCCATCATTTAGCGGCTGCGGCTGCGGCTTTGGTGACAGAAACACCACGCCCAGATAGTAAAGTCCACTTTGACCTCAGTAATGAAGTAGCCGATGCTTTAGCAAAGTTGCGGGGAATTCGTCGTCAATTGTTCCAAATCCAACGCCGCCAGAATGTGGCTATGCCCATTTGGTTGGAATTTGAGTTAATTGCCATTGTCGAACAGTGGGCGCTAGGTATGGAATGGGTAGAACTATGTGCAAATACTACTTTGGATGAGGGTGATGTGGTCAGGCTGTTACGTCGCACATTGGATTTATTATCTCAAATTCCCCATGTCCCTTATGTCCAGGAATCTCTGCGCCGGAACGCTCAACGGGCTATGCAGTTGATTGATCGTTTCCCTGTCAATGAGGCGATGGAATAAAACATCAGGTGGGCATTGCCCACCAATGTAGGGGAATTTTTAATAGGGTTTGCTGAATAAGTTGTTCGTGATAGCGTAGCGTGACGCAAGCTGGAACGTCTGTACATGAGTCAGGAGGGGAAAAAGAGAATTTTTGAGAATCCTTCAAAACCTGAAAAACTGTTTGATTTTTGCTGGTATCATCCCTTATTCCTTGCACCTTCTTAACCTTTTTTACCCCTGAATCCCTTGATTTATCTAGGTTTTACATTTATTTAGCATCCCCTAAATAATTCTCAGGTAATTGCTGATAGTTCTTCCTTATCAAAATCAACGATACCACATTTTTAGATCGAAGTCAATAGATTTACTTCTTACTAGCCGTTGGAAATTGTTAAAAACTTTTTTCTTCGCACCTGCTATAATTTATTGTCCTAAAAAACCTGCAAACAGCAAGGGTAAGAGGATCAATGCAGATGCAATCAAAACGACGGTAGCTGGATCAATTTTAATATGGTTTTTCTGTGGATCTCGCATTGGCCATAATTCCCAAAAATAGGTACTTTAATTCATATTAAATTATTGACCACTCGGTTTCTCGCAGATTTCGTACCCAATTAGCACTACCTAAGTCTTGACGATCCTGCCACATTCCGATAAATCCATCGTTGTTTAAATCGACATCCGGTGACGGAGAGATAGATTCAGTGTATGTGTACTTTTGTTTCAAATAGGCAATCAGGCTTATTACTTGATTTTGAGCTTCTGTAGGCAGAGATAAAAATTCACCTAAAAACTCTTGATTTGTCATATTTCACTATTATTAAACACCGCAATACATCCTTTATCTTAACTTATTTCAATCAACCAAGGGCGATCTGCTTGCAGCAACGCTTCGCTATCGCTATTATACTATTTTAGTCAATGCGATCGCTCTTTGGCATTTATAATTAATATTCCCTAAAAAATTTACTAAAAAATTTACTGAAAAATACTCTTCGCATTTGTAGGTCTTGTATACTGAGTTCCGCTCTTTTTGATCTGCTTCCAGATTTTCAGCGTCCGTTGAAATCTTTTAAAATCATTCTCTTCACTACAATCTTCATAAAAGTGATTTTTTGGTACAAAAGCATCACAAGCTCTACAGTAATAAATTCCTGGCTCGTCTTCTTTTTCATCGCCGTGAAGATAGTATCTCATGTCAAAATGCTTAATTTCTTTCAAAAAGGTTCAGCAATTGCGTGATTGCACAATATTGTATCGCATAATATTTAAAGTTATAATTGATTCTTACTCAAAAAACCTCGTATTAATCTTACAATTAAGGGCGGGAAAACCCGCCCCAAAAGTCAATCTTGCCCAAATTAACAGCAAGAACTGACTTTAAAGCTTAACTAGAAGTATCTTACTTCTTAGCTTCAGCAATAGGAACCCATTCAGTGTGGAAAGTTCCTTCCTTATCGGTACGCTTGTAGGTATGAGCGCCGAAATAGTCGCGTTGTGCTTGAGTCAAGTTTTGAGGTAAACGTTCCCGACGGTAGCTATCGAAATAATCGAGAGAAGCACTAAAAGCAGGAACAGGAATTCCCATTTTAGCAGCAGTCACAATAATTTCCCGCCAAGCAGCTTGTCTATCCAGAATTGTTTGCTTAAATTCAGGTGCTAACAACAAGTTAGGTAATGCTGGATTTTCGTCAAACGCCTTCTTAATCTTATTCAAGAAACCAGCACGAATAATACAGCCACCCTTCCAAATCCGAGCCATTTCACCCAGATTTAGACCCCAATTATAGGTGGTAGAAGCTGTAGATATCAACGCCATACCTTGAGCATAAGAACAGATTTTGGAACAATAAAGGGCATCACGCACCATGTTCACAAAAGTCTTAGTATCCTTAAACTGAGTAGGAACAGGACCAGTTAATTGTTTAGAAGCAGCAATCCGTTCATCTCTAATCGAAGAGAGAATCCGGGAATTAACAGCAGCAGTAATTGTAGGAATAGCAACGCCTAATTCCAAAGCAGTTTGTACAGTCCAACGACCAGTTCCTTTTTGTCCCGCAGCGTCAACAATCAAATCAACTAGGGGTTTCTTAGTTTCTGGGTCAACGTAGGGGAAAATATTGGCTGTAATCTCAATCAAAAATGAATTGAGTTCGTCGGTTTTATTCCACTCAGCAAATACTTCATGTAGCTGTGCAGCATTTAAACCACCGACATTTTTCAGCAAATCGTAGGCTTCTGCAATTAACTGCATATCGCCGTACTCAATACCGTTGTGAACCATTTTTACATAGTGTCCAGAACCACCGGGACCAATGTAAGTTACACAAGGACCATCATCAACTTGAGCAGCGATTTTGTTGAAAATGGGGGATAGGTACTCATAGGAACTTTTTGTACCACCAGGCATGAGAGAAGGACCATTCAGCGCACCTTCTTCACCACCACTCACACCCATACCGATGTAGCGTAAACCGGTGGGTTCTAATTCCTGAGTCCGTCTTTCGGTATCTTCAAACCAAGAGTTACCACCATCAATAATGATGTCACCCTCTTGTAATAAAGGCTTAAGCTGTTGAATTACCGCATCAACAGGTTTACCAGCTTGTACCATCACTAGAATTTTGCGGGGACGTTCTAGTGCAGCAACGAATTCTTCTAAGGTAAAGGCTGCAACCACATTCCGTCCTCCAGCGCGTTGCGCCATGAAGGCATCGGTTTTCTCGCGAGAACGGTTGTAAACTGCAATTGGGAAGCCATTGCGCTCAACATTGAGAGCGATATTCTCGCCCATAACGGCTAATCCAATCACACCAAAGCTTTGTAGTGTCATAGTTCAAATATTTTTTTGGGTTTGGCTAACTCTTGCAGATCCTTTCTCTTTAAGGGTAGTCCGAGATTTTCGCTTCACTCCTAAAGAAGATATTAAGAGTTGAGGTAAACGACAAAAAATCACAACTATGTCTAATAATTAGTTTTTATTTGTATCTAAGTCAACAATTTAGTGACAAAATTTGCAAAATGGAAATAGTGGCACAAATCAAACAGTAAGGAGTATGAAAAAATGCTGGCCTATCTCCTAGCGTTAGTAGTCGGATTTGGCAGTTTAGCCATTTATTTAGCGGCTTTCTTTTTCCCAGAAATCCACCGCAAGAATGACTTTATCTGGAGTGGTGTAGGTTTATTTTACGCTTTGGTATTATGGATTTTTGCACCCCGGATTACTGGAGGTCTGTTACTAGGTCATGTAGCTAGTGTGGCGCTTTTGGTTTGGTTTGGTTGGCAAACTCTTTCACTCCGTCGCCAACTTACACCAGAGGTACAACAAACGCCTATTCCCAGTCCTGAGCTAATTAAGGTGAGTATACAAGAACAGGTATCTAAGTTTTCTTTACAGGAAAAGCTGGGACAATTACCATCATTAATTGCTAATGTTTTCAGTGGGATGAAAGGCAAGGTACAGCAGACTGTGAGCAAAAAGCCAACCGCTTCTACAGAAAAACCTGTTGTGGAGATTATTGATAAAACTACTCCAGTTCCAGAACAGCCGAGTGAAACAGCAACACTAGCAGATGAAGCGGTAACTGTTTTTGCAACTGAACAACCTGTGGAGTCTGTTTCCACGGCTGAGACGGAAGAACCGGAAGCAGCAAAAGTGAGTGAGGAAATTACACCTGAGAGTGAAACTGAAGTCAAAACCGAAACTGTATCAGAAGCAATACCCCCAACTCCTCCAACTCCTGAATTAGTGGCACAAGCGCAAGAGGAAACTGAGGAAAAACAACCCATTCCTGTTGAGGAAGTTGCCCCAGATGCTATACTTGCTCCCCCAGCAGAAGCACCAACTGAAGAGACTGGGGCTTAAGAGACAGGGACAGAGGCCAGTAGGAAGGAGTATGCTTACACCAAGTTTTGCTATGGCTTATTTCCATTCCCACTGACCTTTTCTCAATCAATTTCTCTGCTTTTTACCTACAGGGATAACTTCCTTGTCTACTTTCCCTCCTTGTCTTCCCTGTCACCTGTCACCTTTTCTCTATTATTTTGATACAAGGGAATAGTAATTATAAATTCTGTACCCTTTCCCGGTGAAGAAATACACTGCAATTTTCCCTGATGTTGTTCAGTAATAATCTTATAACTAATAGATAAACCTAAACCCGTCCCTTTACCTATGGGTTTAGTAGTAAAAAAAGGATCAAACAATAGCCTTTTCAATTTCTCCGGGATACCGACACCGTTATCTATAATGCGAATAACTACTTGTTTGTCATTAGACAATTCCGTGTAAATGTGAATCTGGAGTTTATCTAAACCGACAAAGTTCTTGATTTTTCTCTCTTCCAAAGCATCAATCGCATTGGCAAGAATATTCATAAATACTTGATTAAGTTGTCCTGTGTAACATTCTATTAGTGGTAAATCAGCGTATTTTTTAATCACCTCAATTGCTGGACGATTAGATGCAGCTTTGAGACGATTTTCTAAAATCATTAGTGTACTATCAATACCCTCATGGATATCTACTGCTTTCATTTCTGCCTCATCTAAGCGAGAAAAGTTTCGTAGCGATCGCACAATTTCGGTAATTCTTTTCGCACCAATTCCCATTGAAGTCAGCAATTTAGGTAGGTCTGTCATTAAGAAATTAATATCTATTGCTTGTGCTTCCTCTTCAATTTGTGGGACTGGGTGAGGATAGTATTGCTGATAAAGTTTTAACAGTCTAAGTAAATCATGAATGTATTCATTGGCAGGACTAAGATTACCATAGATAAAGTTAATTGGGTTATTAATTTCGTGTGCTACACCCGCTACTAACTGTCCCAAGCTGGACATCTTTTCACTTTGAATCAATTGAGCCGCTAGTTGATGCGCCTCCTGCTGTACTTCTGCTAAAACTTTTTCTAGTTGTTCTTTGGCGGTAGTCAGTTCCTGTTCCCGTTCTTGAATAGTTTCAAAGGATGTTTCTAGTTGTGCAGCCATGCGATTAAATGATAGTTCTAATTGACCAATTTCATCATCACTAAAAACTGATGCTTGTTTTTTGAGATTTCCTTGAGCAAATTCTTGAACTACTTGGGTAAGTGCAATAACTGGCTTTGAAATAGATTTGGCTACTATAATAGCTGCCAATGTAACTAATAAGAGTGTAATACTTCCTAAAATAATCAGAATATTTTGCAGGGTTTTTAAGGGTGTAAATATTTCTGCTACATCCATTTTTACCAAAAGTCCGGCATTTAAAGAAGGTAAATATCTCCAGGCTGCAATAGTTTCTTTACCCCGGTAATCAATTGTGATACTATTTCCTTTAATCCCCTGATTTGCTTGGTTGAGTGGGTGTGATTGATTATTGCTAATATTGATATATCTTTGAAAAGCTGCTTTTGGATCATGTCTAGTGGGAGCAGTAAAAATTATGCGTTCATCAACTAATGAACTGACAATTGTTTCACCACTTTTACCTAAGCCAGTATAATCATTGACTACTTTATTAAATTCTTGATTGTTCAGTTGCAGCACTAATACACCAATAATTAGATTATTTTTAAAGATAGGGGCAGCAATAAAAGCAGTGGGTTCATTATTAGATGTATAATAGGTAAAATTGGATATTTCTACTTGCATTAATGTTTTAGCACGATCAAATACTTTGGCTATTTCGGAATTTTTATAGTTGGGTTTGTAATAGTTCTTTCCGATTTCTTTATCGTTGTTGATAGAAAAAATTGTATTTCCAGATTGAGAGATTAACAAAATATCAGAATAACCAAATATATCTAAATAATTAGTAATAAACTGACGATATTGTTTGTCTACCTCCTGATATTCTCTCGTCTTAATTCCCTTTTCGTTAAAAGCTTTTTGATATTTTTCTGTAGCATCAATTATATTGGGTATTTGGGCGATATTTTCGGCATTTTTTTGTTTTTCGTTAATATAAAAATCTAAAAATTTTCCTTTACTGTCCGCAATAGAAATTAAATTATTATTAACCTCTTTGAATAAAGAATTACGGGCAATGTAATATTGTATAGAGGTAACTATACTCAAGGGGACTAAGGCAATTAATAAAAACCACAATAGCAGTTTGTTAACAAGTTTTTTATTTTTCAAATCCTTCACTCCAAATTTAGATATTTATCTAATCATTATTAAGATTAGCCCAATTTTGATTCCAGCCTTGATAAAGATTGTTTATAAATAGTTCCCAGTCAGCTTTAGAACGGGAGATAGGATAAGGTACAGGACGAATTGGTTTACCGGAATTCCAGACAATTTTAAATTGTCCGTTTGGCTGAATTTTCCCAACCCTAACTGTTTTCCAGGTATGTTGGTTATTAGCATCTATATATACAACTCCTTGTGGTGCTTTAAAACTTTGGTCTTTCATATATTCCCGAATTGCATTAACTTCATCTGTACCAGCGTTTTTTACTGCTTGCGCCCACAAATAAACTCCAAAATATCCAGCTTCAATGGGGTCAGATGTTACTCTATTCTCACCATACTCTGTTTTAAAGTTTTGGATAAATTCCCTGTTTTGAGGATTATTAATATTCTGAAAATAATTCCAAACTGCATAATCACCGACCACATATTTATTTGGTAAAGATTTCAATTCTTCTTCAGCAATACTAAAGGAAATAGTAGGTATGATATCAGAACTAATTCCTGCTTGTCTCAAAGCTTTAAAAAAGGCAATATTACTATCACCATTAATTGTATTTAAGATGACATCTGGTTGAGTTAATAAAATTTTTTTGATCACATTTTCTACTTTATTACTACCCAAGAGTATATATTCTTCCCCTAAAATTTCTCCCTGTAAAGCGGTTACTTGATCTTTGATGATAGCGTTGGCTGTACGCGGAAAAATATAATCAGAACCGACCAAGAAAAATCGTTTACCTAAATTATCAAAAGACCACTTGACAGCAGGAATAATTTGTTGGTTTGGTGCTGCACCTGTATAAACAATATTTGGTGACTGTTCAAGTCCTTCATACTGAACAGGATAAATTAGGAGATGATTGTACTTTTCAAATATAGGCTTGACGGTTTTACGACTGGCGGAAGTCCAGCAGCCAAAAACTGTAACTACTTTTTCTTGAGTAATTAGGTTTTCAGCTTGTTTGGCAAATGTATTCCAGTCAGATTTACCATCAACAATTATTGGTTGAATTTTTCTACCGAGAACACCTCCTTTTTGATTGATTTCTTCAATAGCAAGTAAGGTAGCGTCTACCACCGATTTCTCGCTAATTGCCATTGTTCCAGTCAGAGAATGAAGAATACCAACTTTAATAGGTTTTTGGGAGAGTTGAATCTGAAGATGAGTTAAAAAATATATTGTTAACCCTAATCCAAAAGCTACTACTAAAAGAATAATTTTTTTATTCATCAGTTTTCTAAGCTGTAAACTAACTAGAGAAATGCTGGAGGGTAAATGTTGAGGGTTAGTGTCATCAGTTTCTGTTGAGTGACTTTACTATTAAATAAACAATGCTGAAGAAACATTGAAAAATTCTCCTAATGCTTTTGCTTGAGCTTAACTAATTGCACCCAACATTAATCGTAAAATACCAATAGTGTTGGGTCTAGGAACGAAAACCCACCTACAACTGGGTTAGAAGAGAAAACAGGAGTACAACTGAGTTTATTAGTCCAACTTCTTCTGCCTCTTCTCCTTGTTACCTTTTAATAATAACTGATTAGTAACTTTGACTACTTTTAGTATTTTTTCAAGAGTTCCAAATAAACGGCAAAATGCCTTATAATTTTGTTACATATTTGTTAAGAAACGTTACACGACTCTTAACAAAAGGAAATACTTCTTATGGTAGTTTCAGTTGATAAAAAGCCATCATATCAGGTTGTTATCGTTGGTGGTGGCTTTGGTGGACTGTATACAGCAAAGGCTCTTGCTAACGCAAATGTAAATGTTACTCTCATTGATAAACGTAACTTTCACCTATTTCAGCCGCTTTTATATCAAGTTGCCACAGGTACCTTATCACCTGCTGATATTTCCGCACCATTGCGATCTGTATTCAGCAAAAGCAAGAATACAAAAGTGTTGCTGGGAGAAGTAAATCATATTGATCCAAAAGCGCAACAAGTTATTCTAGGTGATGAAGTAATACCTTATGATACCTTAGTTGTCGCCACCGGTGCTAACCATTCCTATTTTGGTAAAGATAACTGGAAAGAATTTGCTCCTGGTTTGAAAACTGTGGAAGATGCCATAGAAATGCGTCGCCGGATATTTTCGGCATTTGAAGCAGCAGAAAAAGAAACTGATCCCGAAAAACGCCGTGCTTTCTTGACTTTTGTGATTGTGGGGGGTGGTCCGACTGGTGTAGAATTAGCAGGTGCGATCGCCGAGTTGGCATACAAAACTCTCAAAGAAGATTTCCGCAACATCAACACCTCAGAAACGAAAATTTTACTATTGCAAGGGGGCGATCGCATCCTCCCACACATTGCACCAGAGTTATCCAAAGTAGCAGCAGAATCTTTGCAAAAGTTAGGTGTAGTTATTAACACCCAAACCAGAGTGACAAATATTGAAAATGACATTGTTACTTTCAAGCAAAGCAACGAATTGACAGAAATTGCCTCAAAAACTGTATTGTGGGCAGCAGGTGTTCAAGGTTCGGCGCTGGGGAAAGTCCTAGCAGAAAGAACAGATGTAGAATGCGATTTCTCTGGAAGAGTAATTGTAGAACCTGACTTGAGTATCAAGGGTTATAAAAACATTTTCGTAATTGGAGATCTAGCCAACTTCTCCCATCAAAATGGTAAACCCTTACCTGGTGTTGCACCCGTAGCCAAACAACAAGGAGAATATGTAGGTGGACTGATTCAACTCCGGCTTCAAGGTCATACTTTGCCAGAATTTCATTACACCGATGTGGGTAGTTTGGCAATGATTGGCCAGAATTTAGCTGTTGTCGATTTAGGCTTCATCAAACTCACAGGTTTCCTTGCTTGGGTATTTTGGCTAATAATTCACATCTACTTCCTAATCGAGTTTGACACTAAATTAGTAGTAGTAATTCAGTGGGCATGGAATTATATTACTCGTAATCGTCGTTCTCGATTGATTACAGGTAAAGAAGCTTTTTTAGAAGTAAAACCTGTGAACAATAGTAGTCATTCCCAGACTACAGAAAAAACGCAGCCAGTCAAGCTCTAAGATTTGTGGGTTGTCATCTCACTGCATTGAACTCTATGGAAAAACCCGCCACTCCTCTTAACACTGAATCCCATTAGTGTGAGGCTACTGGCGGGTTTATTGGTGAAGAGTCAAAGACACCATTTTTCAGGGGGCTTTACAAACATCCTCTCAATTATGCGATAGCAGTGGGAATAGAAAAATTGAACCTAATAATCATGTCATTGTAATCCAAATCGCCACCACCAGGTAAATCTTCAAACCCGAAAGTGTTATCTCCTAACAAGCGAATGTGATCTACTCCATCAGAATTTACTCCCAAGTAAGGGAAGTAAACTTGAGGATCATTACCAGTATTACTATCAGTCAATTGGGATAAACTACCATTGATAATGATCATGGGAGCCAAGATTGAACCACCTGCAATCATCGCACTATCTGTAAATAAACCTTGGTTAGAAACAGCAAATTTGATCGCTGTACCACTATTTACATCTTTAATCAAATTATTGATTGCAGCTTGTAGGTAATTTGCACGATTAGCTGCTGTTGCTTGCAAACCGCCAATTTGTCCTTGAGCAGTATCTACTTGATAAAAGTAGACTTCGTTGTTATATGCAGCTTCTCGGAAAACAGAGAAATCCGCTTTTACCGTACTTGTGATACCTGTTAAATCGATTAACTCTGCTTGGTTTGATCCTTGTACTGCCGTACCTATAGTTGATGATTGATCGGTGGATTCAATCTTGACTACTAGGGAATTGAATTCTGTAACAGTGGAACTTTCCTTCCAAGAAAGAGTGAAACTATCATTATCTTGTGTAATTCTTTGAGTTGAAGTATCAGCAAAGATGATGTTTGTACTTGAGATTCTTCCAGCCTGGAAAGCATCAATTGTACCCTCTCTGACTAAAAATAATTTTAAGTGACTACCAGAATTGAATCCTAGTAAACGTGTCAGATTATTGGTTTCAATTTCAGTTTTAAACCGAGAAGGAAGATTGGCTATAGCCGAGAAAATGCCTTTACCTTGGTTTTTAGCTCGTTCTAAAGCTGCTTCGTTGTAACCTTGTTGTCCTGGTTTAATACCGTTAATTTCGCCTAGATTATTGTCAACAGCAAATACACCCAATTCGTTAACAACGCTAGAACTGCTTGCCACGAGAGTAGCTTTAAGTCTGACTTCATTACCAACCCCTTTGATAGTAAAGATGTTGTTGTTAGTAACTACTGCCAGTGGAATATCATCATCATTGATAGTTCCCTTAGCTATGCCGTTAGTAGAACTGATAGTTGCGCCATTTGTGGCACTACTCAAGTTGACGGTAAAAGCTTCATTGTCTTCCACAGCAGAATCTTGAATTGTTTCTACTGTAAAGGTTTTCTCAGTTTCACCAGTTGCAAAAGTCAGAGTTTGAGTTTTGGCAGTCAAGTCAGAAACACTGGCTGTATCACCAGTTGCAACAGAAGTAGCTACAGTTACACTTTGTGCAGCTTGGGCATTACCTGTGCGGGTGATGGTAAAAGTAAGATTACTGCCTTCTAGAGCTTCAGCAGCAGCGATCGCAAATACAGGGGCTGGATCGTTATTGGT
>RDYJ01000107.1:0-14945 GCA_004293145.1 Nostocales cyanobacterium
ACAAACTGAGAATTTGATTTTCTCCTGTAGAAGCTGCGACTGGTGCTTCTATTCCTGTGGTATTTTCAGAACTTTCTGTAACTCCCTATCTTCCCAAAATTACAGAAAAATATGAACTAACTCTAGTCGAAAATACCACAGGAATAGAAGCACCAGTCGCAGCTTCTACAGGAGAAAATCAAATTCTCAGTTTGTCTTTTATCGCTAGTATTATTGATAAAGTCAGAGAATGGAGTGAAAAACGAAAAATGATGATGGTTCCTGATAGTAGCACTTTTCCTATTGTCATGGATTCACCTTTTGGTAGTTTGGATGCAAATTCTCGTCGTCACATCGCACAAACTATTCCTAAGTTAGCAAATCAGTTGGTGGTTTTGGTGACTAAAACTCAATGGAGGGTGGAAGTTGAGGAGGAAATTATTGATAGAATTGGTAAGGAATATGTTCTGACTTATTATTCTTCTAAACCTGACTGTGAACAGGATTTTATTGATGTAGGTGGGGAAAAATACGCTTTAGTTAGGCAAAGTCCTAATGGTTTTGAGTATACTGAAATTGTGGAGGTGGACAGGGGTTAATTTTTCTCACGCAGAGTCGCAGAGGACGCAGAGGAAGAGAAGAAATTTATCTGCGTTTATCTGTGTTCATCTGCGTTCAATTTTTTATCTCACGCAGAGTCGCAGAGTCGCAGAGAGAGAAAGCAAATTTATTATCAGGTGTGAAAATGTCAATCAAAAAAATCTCATTTATCATTTTTTTAACCCTCTTACCTTCCCCAGTTTTAGCGTTTTCTGATACTCAAAATTATTGGGGAAATGATTGCATTAAAATATTAGGAGAAAGGAAGTTATTAACCGGTTATCCTGATGGTAGTTTTCGTCCCAACGCAACTGTTACCCGTGCGGAAGCTGCGGTTTTAATGTTGAATGCTTTTCCTGATGCTTCTATTAAACGTAATGCGGTATCATTTAATGATGTACCTAGCAATTTTTGGGCAAATAAAGCTATTAATACCGCTTATCAAAAAGGTTTTTTCTCTGGTTATCCAGGGAATATTTTTCAACCTAACCAACAAATTCCTAGAGCGCAAATTATTGGTGTGGTAGCTGGTGGTAAAAATTATAATTCTGTTGCTAACCCAACGCAAATATTACAACGTTATTTTGATGATGATCAACAAATTCCTAACTATGCTCAATCTTCTATAGCTGCGGGAACTATTAATAGTATTGTTGTTAATTATCCTAATATTAAACAATTGAAACCTCTGCAACCAGTGACTAGGGGAGAAGTTGCAGCTTTGATGTGTCGAGCTTTAAATATTTATGCTGTTCCTCCTCAATATATTGCTGGTGTGGAAGTTCAACCCCAAGAGGTTCGCACTTTACCAGGAAAACTAGATAATATTCCTACTTTTAATAGTAATAGTCCTGAACTTGTGAATACTGATGGAATTTTACTTTCTACTTTTTCACCTGATGGTAAACAGGTAAAGGATGGACATTTAAATTATCTTTTTCAAGGTCGTTTTGATGTCTTTTCTCATCATATTGTCAGAGCCGAAAATTCTTCTCAAAATCGTACAGTTTATCAAGGTATTATTGTTCATAACCCTGGTAATGAACCTGCTACTTTACAAGTTTTAAATGCTGCTAGTTATCTTTCTAGGGAAGCACCTTTTATTGATTTACCGGATATGGTGGATAATTCCCAAGGAACGGTTTATGCTGGTCCTGGAAGTAGAACTATGAGTGATGTTTTACGGGGAATTAGACAGGGGATATTTCCTGAAAAGTTAGTAATTGCACCAGGAAAAACGCAAATTTTAGCTAATTTACCGATTTCTGTCCAAGCACCTTCTTCTAATGGTCGCACGGTGATGATGCGGTTGAATAGCGATCGCCCCATTTTTATGGCAAACTTAGCTATGAGCAGCGAAACTCCCCCCACCGTCACAGCATGGGAAAAGCTTCTCAATACTGGCAGTTTAGCAGGAAAGCGTGACCCTATCCCCACACCTTTAGACCCTCCCAGAGAACCCACAGTATTTAGTCGCGTTGCTGGTGTTTCCGAGGGGACAAGATGGGAAGCAAATATTACAGATAATCCAAATGTAAATAATTTAACTTTACCCCAACCAGGAAAATCCTTTTCTTATCCTTTGGGAACTGTACATTTAATCACTCTCAGCACCGGACAAATACAGAGTACAAAAATGTTAAAACGTTATCCTGACACAGCGTATTTTGCCCATAGTAATTACGGTGTAGAGTATAATTTAACTTTGCCTTTATTCAATTCTAGCAGTCAAGTTAGAAATGTAACGGTGTCTATGCAAACACCTGTTAAGGATGAGGGTGGTACAGATAGATTATTGTTTTTAAAACCACCTGTGGAACAAGTATTTTTCCGGGGTACGGTGCGGGTACGTTATCGGAATGATAGGGGAAGTGAAGAAACGCGCTATGTCCATTTAGTGCAGCGTCGTGGACAACCGGGGGATGCTTTGGTAAATTTGCAGTTAGCACCAGGGGAAAAAAGACAGGTTCAGGTAGATTTTTTGTATCCTCCTGATTCTACTCCTCCGCAGGTTTTGACGGTGAAAACTGAGGGGTAAATTTAGATTTTTTTCTCACGCAGAGTCGCAGAGTCGCAGAGAGAAGAATGCAAAGGTTTGATTTTAGTTAATGCGATTTGTTGTAAGATGGTTGGAGTTTAGATTTTAATATTATGGCTGAATCTGGTAGAATCAGGGTTGCTAAGGATAAGGCTGATTTGGTTAAGGCTTTGATTTCTTCTGATGGTGGATATGGTCCTTTTCAAACTTTTGCTGATGTGATTGTTTTTGCTGCTGCTTTGGGGATAAAGAATAAGAAGCGAGTTCCTTTTGAGGAGGTTTCTAAACGTGAACCAGCACCAATAAGGTTGGAAACTTTCATATCAATGGGATATGATGTTTTAATTAAATTATTGGGAATTACAGAAACTCAAAATATTCAAATTTTATCCCCTAATGACGAAGAATATGAAAAACAACGTCATGAAATTTTTGAAGAATATGCTAATGGTGGTTTAGAAATTTTGCAAGGTGAACTTAGAGGTTCAATTGATTATTCAGACACAATTTTATTATTTTTAATTTCCGATAAAGAGTCCAAAAATGAAGATACTGGAGAATTTGATTTAAGAAAATTTCTAAATTAACAATTTGCAATGTAATTACATTCAATCAATTTCCTAAAATATGGACACTTTAACATTATACTGTCAGAAATTATCTAAACTGAATGTAAGTAGCAGTAAAAAACGTGGTACTGCTCTACATAAACCTATATTAGTGTTATCCGTTATAGATTTAATTAGTAGAGATATTATTGAAAATAATGAAATTAGAGTATCAGATGAATTAATTGAAACATTTGAAAAATATTGGCAGATAATAGGTTCACATTCTTATACAGGAGGTTTACATTATCCTTTTTTCCATTTACAAAGTGAAGGTTTTTGGCATTTAGAATTTAATCCAGATTTTAATGGCTTACAACCAAAAACAACTAATACATTGAAAAAAGCAGTTGAGTATGCTTATTTAGATAGTGCATTATTTGAATTGTTGCAAAATGAACTCTATAGACAAGAATTACTAGATGCACTGATAGCTGCTTTCTTTCCTGATAGAGATAACCAAATAGATAGCATTTTACAAATTAATCAGAATTTTGAAGATGAAAAAATACTTTCTGATTATACTGAAAGCAAACCTAAGTATACTTTGAAAAAAACCATAATTAGAAATGCTTTCTTTAGAAAAGCAGTTGTTTCTGTCTATGGTTGTCAATGTGCTTTTTTTGGCTTAATAGTTAACAAAACTATTACTCAAAATATAGTGGATGGCGCACATATCAAACCATTTGCCCAATTTTATGATAGTAGAATACATAACGGAATAGCCTTATGTAAAAATCATCATTGGGCATTTGATAGAGGTTGGTTTAGTGTTGATGAGAAATACAAAATTATAGTTAGCAAAGAATTAGAAGAAGTATCACCCCATGCTAAACCGATAAAAGATTTTCATGGTGAAAAACTCATACTTCCTAGCATAGAGAAATACTTTCCAGATATTGAAGCTTTACAATGGCATCTTCACAACATCTTTCAGTTATAACTATAAAACTGGTGGTAAACCTACATCTTGCTGTTCAACCAACTTCCCATCAAAACCAATAGTATTATCTTCCATAGTTCTAGCATCAGCTAAAGCCTTACGCAAAGCAGCAACTTCCATCTTTTCAGTCATTCCCCCCACAATATAAACTAATAACTTCACCGCTAAATCTTTTCCTGCTACCTGTACCCGCTTTTTATTGGGGTCATATAAAACCCCATACCATAAAGAATGGGGAAATTCCATCTCACTAAAACCACCTTGACGGTCAAATTTTCGCAACTTCTTAAAAATAGCTTCTAAAGTAAAACCTTTTTTAAAAACCAAAATTCCCAAAGCTTGCGCTAAAGCAACTTGAGCAACCGGACGAAATAACATATTTCCTTCACCACCACCTTTTTCAAAACTAAAGCGCCGCAAAACGGGTGTATCTTCGTGTTCTAAAATCTTATAACTAGGAAGACTCGCTAAATAATCAAATAACTCTCTAAAATCTTCAATTCCTTCCTGCAATTCTTCATCATCTGGACGCATAGGAATTAACCCTTTTTCCAAAGGTTTCCAATGGGGGAATTTTTGCCCTAAATATCGTTCAGACATATCCTGTAAAGCTTGCAGCGTCGTTAACACAGTAGAATTAGTTGCTACCGTCGCACTATTCCAATTTATGCGTTCTTTCCGATTCTCTTTATCTTCTAAAAGTGGATGTGTAACCGCAATTTTTCGCGCTACAATAGCAAAACCATCATCCTCATTTAATTGTGTTAACTGACCCTTAGTTAAAGGTGCAGCCATTAAATTTACATGAACAAAAATCGACCTTACCCGTCGTTTTGCTTCTGTGTAAGTTTCCCCAGCATTAACCGCACAAATAAACTCAATCCCAATTTTTTCTTGGGGTATATTTTGTAAATAATTTTCATTTACTTGATAATGTTCTAGTAAATCTGATAAAGTAATAAAACTATCATTAGGCGTTTTATCTTTTTTACAACGTCTCAATTTTCCAGTTTTAATTAATTCTAATAAACCCTTAACTCCCATCAATCTATGTTGACCATCTAACGCATAAATCCTGATATTTTCTTCAGCAATATTCAACAAACCAACTTTACCATTTTGATCTAAAGGTGTAAAATCAGTAGTAGCTTTTTTAGCAATTCCCTGACTATCCCACTCATCCGCTTTTGCATTATCAACCCAAGGTTGATTAATTACAACTAATACTGGTGGGAACTTATGATTTTTTCTCGCTGCTAAATATTGTACTAACGGGGCTTGACGTGACCAATCGAGAGGACGTTGTTGAACTTCATCAATACTATCCGCATCAATTTCAATATTTTCTGTATCCGGGTTGTAATTTTTTTGCAACAATGGTAAAGCTGAAGCAAACTGAACTCTGTTTGCAAACCATTCCAATGTAACAGAACCTACATAAGCTTCAATACCACCCATCTGGGTTTGCTGTACAAGAATTTGATCTTTTTTACCTAAAAACTGCTCTAGTAATACAGATAACGTCTGTTGGTTCTGATTATCGTTTTCTAGATATTGTTGAGAAATATTACGATTTGGTTCAGATGTGGTATCAATCATAGTAGTTTTTAAAAACTTAGTCCAAGAGTAGATAGCTTATTGTTCCAAAAAAATGGATACTAGAATTATAGTTTTTGAAAACTATTTTGGGAAATTAATGTAAACTAACTTAGTATAATTAGTTTCCTCTGCTTACATTTGCTTCTATAGGAAGAATTAATTCATATCCATGTATTTACAGGTATAAAGTCATGACTACAGCACAACAACCAGACAGTAAAACTCAGCAAAATCGCACTGTAGCAGAATTAGTAGACTATATTCAAGTTCTCACTACAGAAATTCAAGAATTGTATTGTTTAGATGCTATCCCTTGGGTTGTCGGTTATTCCGGTGGGAAAGACAGTACAGCAACTTTACAACTTATTTGGAATGCAATTTCTGGACTACCACCAGAAAAAAGAACCAAAACTATTCATGTCATTACCACAGATACAGGTGTAGAAAATCCTTATGTTTCTGCTTGGGTGCGTAATTCATTAAGACAAATGGAAATTGCTGCTCAAGAACAAACAATGCCAATGACACCACATTTACTGCAACCAGAAACTAAACAAACATACTGGGCAGGTTTAATAGGTAAAGGCTATCCAGCCCCCCGTCATACATTTCGCTGGTGTACAGGAAGACTAAAAATTGACCCATCTAACCGCTTTATTCGTGATGTGGTTAGAGCTAGTGGTGAAACAATTGTTATATTAGGAACTCGCAAAAATGAAAGCACTAATCGCGCTTTAATTATGACAAAGCGAGAAGAGGGAAGAGTAAGAGATAGGCTTTGTCCTCATCCTAGTCTTATCAATTCTTTGTTGTATACACCTATTGAAGATTGGCGTAATGATGAAGTTTGGCTATATTTAATGCAGTGGGAAAATCCTTGGGGACATAGTAATAAAGATTTATTTAATATGTATAGAGAGTCAACAGCGGATAATGAATGTCCTTTAGTTGTTGATACATCTACTCCTAGTTGTGGTAACTCTCGTTTTGGGTGTTGGGTTTGCACATTAGTTAGCAGTGACAAATCTTTAAATGCCATGATTCAAAATGATGAAGAAAAAGAATGGATGCAACCAATAGTTGATTTTCGTCGAGAATTAGACATAGAAAATGATAGAGAAAAAAGAGATTTTCGCCGGATATGGGGAGAAGTGCAATTATTTGAACGTAATAAAAATGGTGAACCTTCTATTGAACCAATACCCGGACCTTATACAAAATATTGGCGTGAGTATTGGTTAAGGAAATTATTAACCGCACAAACCCAAATGCGGCAAACTGCCCCAGAGAATATGCGCGATATTACCTTAATTTCTATGGAAGAACTCAGCGAAATTCGCCGGATATGGTTAGAAGAAAAACACGAATTTGATGATAGTTTACCCCGTATCTATCAAGAAGTCACAGGAGAAGCATTTAAAGACCCCCGTCCTGGTTCAGATTATAGCCTACTTGGTAGCGATGAATGGGAAGTATTAGAAGAAATATGTGATGGTGATGGAATGCAATTAGAACTAATGGCGAAACTGTTGGATACAGAACGCCAATTCAAGAAAAAAACGCGCCGTGTGGGAATTTATGAAAGTTTAGAAAAATGCTTTGATACAAGTTCCCGTTCCCAAGAGGAAGCTATTAAAAATGCCCATTTAAAACGGGATTTAAGAGAAGCCGCTAGTAAAGGGGATGTGGCGACAATTCGGGAAACATTCAAACAATTAAATATAGGTGAAACGCCAGTAAAGGAAGAGAATAAACCCGATAGTTTTGCAGGTAGGAAGTTTAAGAAAAAGGAAGTCATAAATAATAGCCCCAGCGATTAGAAATCGCGGCTATACAAACGAAGTCCACCTCCGTGGACTAATGGAAAATCAAATAAATGAAACCCACGCAGGTGGGTTTTGCCTGTGTAGACGCGAATTACATTCGCCCCTGAATTCTATACCATACCGTGAACACCCAGCGATTAGAAATCGCGGCTATACAAACGAAGTCCACCTCCGTGGACTAATGGAAAATCAAATAAATGAAACCCACGCAGGTGGGTTTTGCTTGTGTAGACGCGAATTACATTCGCCCTGATTGTATATTTTCACATTTTACAAATGAGCAAAAATCATGAGAGGAAATTTCACACAATTGTATTTACATTATGTATGGGCAACATGGGATAGATTACCCTTAATGACCCCAGATATTCAGAAATTAGTTTATGCGGCCATTATTAAAGAGTGTGAACAATTAAAATGTACAGTAATTGCCATTGGAGGAATTGAAGATCATGTTCATCTATTAACAGGTTTCCCTACAACCGTAACTGTAGCAGAATTAATCAAGCAAATTAAAGGTAGTTCATCTCATTTTATCACTCACGAGATTAAACCAGGAGAGTTTTTTAAATGGCAAGGTAGTTATGGTGCTTTTACAGTTAGTCATGAAGGAATAGACAATGTAGCTAATTACATTAGAAATCAACAAATACATCATCAACAAAAATCATTTATCCCCACATGGGAAATGATTGATATCTCACAATAGTCATAAATAACAACAGCCCCAGCGATTGGAAATCGCGGCTATACAAACGAAGTCCACCTTCGTGGACTCATGGAAAATCAAATAAATGGAACCCACGTAGGTGGGTTTTGCCTGTGTAGACGCGAATTATATTCGCCCCTGAATTCTATACCATGAACACCCAGAACACCCAGCGATTAGAAATCGCGGCTATACAAACAAAGTCCACCTTCGTGGACTAATGGAAAATCAAATATTTGAAACCCACGCAGGTGGGTTTTGCCTGTGTAGATGCGTTCGCGAAGCGTGCCGGAGGCTCTATTCCATTCGCCCCTTTATTGTTTATCATTTAAAAAACCATCCAAACCATGATATTCCTCGAACTCGTACTGCAAAATTTCGGTCCCTACGCTGGGAGACAAGTTATCAACCTCAACCCGAAAATTGATGATGATAATATCCGCCCTATCATTCTTTTAGGTGGTATGAATGGCGGTGGAAAAACCACCCTCATGGATGCTATTCGTCTCGCTTTATATGGACATCGCGCTCAATGTTCTACTCGTGGTAATCTCAGTTATAGTGATTTTTTAAATCAATGCGTTAATAGTAAAGCTAACCCCATTGATAAAACCAGAATTGAGTTAGTTTTTGAACATATTGAAGATGATAAACCTGTTAAATATCGTGTTGTCAGAACCTGGGAAAAAAATCCTAAAGATGGTAAAGACTCTTTAGGAATTTTAGGTGATGATGAAACCTGGCCTGTTCAATCTTTGGCGAATATCTGGGATGAATATATAGAAAATATTTTACCATTAGGTATTTCTAATTTATTTTTATTTGACGGTGAACAAGTCAAGGAACTAGCAGAACAAGAAACACCACCACCTATTGTAGTTGATGCCATTAACGGACTTTTAGGATTGGAATTAGCCGATAAATTAGCAGTAGATTTAGAAATATTAGTCAATCGCAAAAAGAAAGAAAATGCTGATAATCAAGATTTAGCTAAGTTAGAAGAAATTGAAAACCGTCTTAGTCAAAAACTGCAAAATGAAGAAACTGCGAAAAAAGAATTAGAAGCATTAAATAGTAAGTTAGAAGAATTAGAAATCAAACACGAAGAAGCTTTAAATAAGTTTGTTTCTGAAGGTGGTAAAATTGCTGCGGAACGTAGTCAACTGGAAACACAAACGCAAGATAAAACCAAGATTACAGAAAATATCCGTCAGTCTTTATGTGAAATAGCTGGTGATGTTTTACCTTTGGCTTTAATTCCTAATTTATTATCTCAAGTACAAACCCAATGTGAAAAAGAATTTCGTACTCAACAAATTCAATTAGCTAAAGATATATTAATTGCTAGAGATCAAAGATTAATTAATTGGTTAAATCAGTCAAATCTGGAAGTAGACAAACTGAATAATATTCAATCTTTCTTATCTGAAGATATAAATAAACTATATGCAGCTAATTCATTAACAGAAACAAATTGGTTAAATGCTGATGAAGAAACTTTAACGCTACTTGATAACTTCATATATCGTCTCCAAATTAACCAAAATACTGCCCAAAAGCAGTTAATTGAGTTGAATAATTATGAGGAGGAAATTCTCACCTTAGAAAGACAAATGCAAACAGCCGCAGAACCAGAAGAATATACAAAGCTAAAAAATGATTTACAAAAAGCCCAAACAGAACTTAATAAAGTACAGACTCAGAGAGAAATAACCAGCCGTAATTTAATAGAATTAGAAACAGTAATTCATCAAACTAAAAAAGAGCTAAATAACTATACTAGCGAAAATCTCAAATATCAAAGTAATGAACATTTAATTAATGCAGCTACGCAAGTACAGAATACATTAAAGATATTTAGAGAAAGATTGACTTTGCGGAAGTTGAATAAATTAGAAGAAGAAGTAAAAAATTGTTTCTTGTATTTATTACATAAATCAGATTTAGTCCATCGTATTGCTATTGATGCTAAAACCTTCGGCTTATCATTATATGATTTAAACGGTAAACCAGTACCTAAACATCGACTTTCAGCCGGAGAAAAACAACTATTAGCGATCGCCTTCCTGTGGGGTTTAGCAAAAGTATCAGGAAAACGCTTACCAGTTGCTATAGACACCCCCCTGGGAAGACTCGACTCATCCCATAGAAACAACCTAGTAGAAAGATACTTTCCCTCAGCTAGTCATCAAGTAATTCTCCTTTCCACCGACACCGAAATAGGTAAAAAAGAATATCAAACCCTTCAAGAAACCGAAGCGATCGCCCGTGAATATCTACTCAAATACGACTCCAGCAAACGAGAAACCACCATCAAGCCCGGTTATTTTTGGTAATTACCAATTACCAGTTACCAATTACCAATTACCAAAATTATGGAATCACCAATAGAACGCATTAAAATCTCCCAAACAGCAAAAGAACAACTGATCAAACTCAAACGCCACACAAAAATAGAACAATGGAATATACTATGTCGTTGGGCGTTTTGTCGTTCCCTCGCCGAACCAGCCGCACCCACCCCCGTACCCATCCCCCAAGATAGCAACGTAGAACTAACTTGGCGCGTATTTGGTGGAGAAATGGCCGATATCTTGCTTTTAGCCCTCAAACAACGCTGTCACAACGACGGCTTAGACACAGACAAAGAAACCCTCATCACCCAATTTCGCCTCCACCTACATCGGGGTATAGGATATTTAGCAGGAGATCCAAATATTAAGAGAATTGAAGATTTAATCGAACTGGCAACAAAGAAAGTACAATCCTCCTGACTTAGCAAAAGGCAGCAGTTATTTAATTTTGACTTTTGACTTTTGACTTATTCCCTGTTCCCTGTCTTCAAAAAAAAGCATGAAAGAAATTCAAGCACTGCGACAGGCATTTCAAAGCCGAAAAATGTCTGGTTTGCTGTTACTCGGCTTTGCCTCTGGACTGCCATTATTCTTAACAACCCGCACACTTCAACTATGGATGAAGGATGCGGAAGTTGATGTCGCAAAAATCACTTTATTTGGATTAGTGAGTTTACCATACTCATTAAAATTCGTTTGGTCGCCCCTAATTGATAGATTTTCTCCCCCATTTTTAGGAGGAAGAAAAGGTTGGTTATTTTTAACTCAAGTCGGGTTAGTCATAGCTATAGCAGCAATGGCATTACAACAACCAACTCAGAACACACAAATATTAATGACATTGGCAATTACATCATTTATAATTGCTTTTTTGAGTGCAACTCAAGATATTGCTGGTGATGCTTACCGCACAGAAATTTTAAACCCTTTGGAATTGGAAACAGGCGCTTCTCTCTGGGTCTTAGGTTATCGTGTTGCCCTATTTATAGCCTTTTCCCTAGCAGCATGGTTAGCCGGATTTCTGCCTTGGAATATAGTTTATTTATTCATGGCAGGATTTATGTCAATTGGTTTAATTACTACTCTTTTCGTACCCTCAGAACCACACATAGAAAATAGTTCTATATCCGCAAATAACAAATCCTTAAAAATCAAAGATGTTATATTTCTCTTAGTTATCATCACCATCATTACAGGTTTAGTCGGTGGTGTAATTTCCGAATATATTCCCTTAAAAGTATTTTATTGGATATTAGGTGGATTGCTCATAACTTGGATTAGCGCCTCAATTATTCTCCCCAAACCTCAACTAAATGAAAATCAGGAGAATATCACACCCCAAACATTACAAGAAGCAGTAATTTTACCATTACAAATATTCTTAGAAAAATTCGGCATCACCAAAGCATTGATAATTCTCATATTTATCATTCTCTATAAACTTGGTGACTCCCTCGTAGGCATTACAGCTAACTTATTTGCGAAAGAGATTAAATTTGATAACCAAGAACTCGCAACAGTTTATATCATTGGTTTAGTTGCCACTACCGTAGGAGTGATCTTAGGTGGGATAATAATGTCCAGAATCGGCATCTATCGCGCCCTTTGGATATTTGGCGCACTGCAATTACTCAGCAACTTGGGTTATTATGCACTAGCTATCACTGGTAAAGATTACTCTATGTTAGCGATCGCCATCATGATTGAGAATACCAGCGCCGGATTAGTCACAGTGGCAACCGTAGCTTATTTAATGAGTTTATGCAGCCACAACTTCACCACCACACAATTTGCCCTCTTTTCTAGCCTTATGGCCTTAAGTCGAGACGTTCTTTCCGCACCCGCAGGAGATTTGGCCAAAGCCACAGGCTGGCCTTCATTCTTCCTGATCTCTATGGTAGCAGCCCTACCTGGATTGCTGCTATTACCCCTAGTTGCTCCCTGGAACTCAAAACCATTAGCATTCACCAGACCAGGACTTGAAGCAGAAGAGGATTTATGGGGAACCAAGTAGTAATTCTTGTCGGTACATTTGTCCTCGTTGTCACAGGGTTATTACTGGGCTACGTACTCTCACAATTAGTTCTAGGATATCTTGCGTTTAACCTCCTCACCCTCCTGGGAACAATTAGCCTACTCCTAATTTTTGGTACACTTTACTACGTCTTATTTTGGCAATTGCGACGAGAGCAGTTACAGCCAGTCAATCGCACTCCACCCACCCAAGTAGACGAGGAAATAACCGGAAACTACTTGAAAAACCGACTCATCGCCAGATTATCTGGTGACGTAGCCGCAGCAGAACGGTTAATTGAGCAAGCCAAGCAAAATTATCCGGGAATGCCAGAAAATTGGTATTGTGAACGAGTCCTTGATGATTTAGATCGGGATGATCGTTAACCTTGTTTTTCCCGGTCCCCAAAATCGCTACATTGACACTCCCCGGTCTAAAGACACGGGGATTCTGAAGCAGCCCAAAAACGGACTCTTAAAGGCGTAGTCAAAGCGCCCCTATAGACTCCATCGAGATTTAATCCCAACGTTGCCTTTACTTTTCTTAAAATATTTGCTGCGGCATTAGCATCAGCATTAACATAGAAATTGTTAGCAGTACGATACAAGCCACGCTTTACTCGTTTTCCTGATTCTTTCCACGTCACGGGTTTTTCACCACTTCGTGGTTCCGCAGTCACTCCTGGGGGAAACCCCCAAGACCGCGCTGCGTCACCGTATTTCGGGAGAAAATCATGATCCAAAAACGAAGCTTTGGATGTATAACTTTCCTCAGTTTCTACAAACTCAATCCCGTATTGTTCACATAGTTGAGAAATGCGGTTTTTTACTTTAGCAGTAGGAATTTGTACAAAGGTCTGATTAGTTTTTGTTCCCAAATTAACTTCTTGTCTTTGTCCTTTATTCCACCCAAAGACTAAAGTTCCAATTCCCTGTTTTAAACAATGGTCTATTACCAATCTTGCTGCTTTGTTTACAGCATCACGCATCCGACGATTCCGTTTTTCTGTAATAGCAGCTAATCTTTTAGACCAAAACCCCTGATATTTATTTTGTTTAATATTGGCAATTTGTTTATTATAAAATTGGTTGACAGATTTCAAATGTCTGCCATCAATAATAAATGACGTTCCCACGTTAGAAACACAAGTCAACCAATTACCAATTCCTGTATCTATTCCCAGACATCTATCTGGACTTACTTGCTGTTTCTGTGTCTCTGAAGTTTGATAAACAAACTCGACGTAGAAACAACGATTACGAGGTACTATTCTTAGCTCTTTGATATCATCAAAGTTTAAGTTAGATGAAATTGGTAGCAGAAAGTTCTTCAAATTAAACCATCTATTGATAGTTGTACCTAATGGTATTTGAATCTGTCCTTCTACTAATTTCAGTGCTTGTTTGGGGTAAGATATTGCTGCTAATCCAGGAGGTTTTCTGTATTTAGGTAATCTTGGTTGCTCTTGCAGTTCTCCTTTCCTGTACTTGCTGTTTAAAGCCTTGAATGATTTGAAAGATTCAAATACCGACAACAGCGTTTGTTGTGCAGCTTGTGAATGTAAGACTTGGTAATGTTTATTGTTTTTGTATTCATTAATCAAATCAAACTTCTTGATTATCTTCCCTGTTTTAAAGTAAATCTGTCTAGCATAGTAAATACCACAATTGGTTAATTTGTGAGATTGAGAACAAATAAATTCTAATATGGCTTTGAGAGATTTATCTGGTTTAATTAGATTTGGCTGGCATTTGTACAGAAATATCACCTCCTGAAGAATAATGTTGTTATTTTAGACAAAGGTGGATTATATGTAAAGGAAGGAGATTGAACTGAGTGGAATGTCACTGAGGGAAGACAGCCCTTGATTGGCTTTCATGAGGCAGTGCTTTGGTGAAGCAGTCCGCAGAAAGGGGTTTTCCCCCAGGAGGAACTGCTGAAAGGGTTTCCCGGCTTGTTAGCGTAGCTCCTCTGAAAGAGGCAGCAACTGCCGTCCCCTGCTATCAAGGACTGTTAAGTTTTTACGCCAAGCTCCAAAACTTAACCTCATAGGGTTTTCAGCCTATTTTCTTATAAATTAAGAAAACTTCACAAATCTTAAGTTAGATTTTCTTACAAGTCCTTGGTTAACTAAAATCCAAATATGGCTATCTTTCGTCAATATATCGCCCCCCTACTCGTCGTCTTAGTATTTTTGATTGCCCTAGTCGCAGTCAGCGCCCGCATCTTCTTACCTTCCGACATGGCAGCACCCGCACCCATCGGTTTGATACAG
>RDYJ01000107.1:14967-32515 GCA_004293145.1 Nostocales cyanobacterium
ATACAGCAGGAGTCAGGAGTCAGGAGTCAGGAGTCAGGAGTGAAACTGCCTTTGTGTATAGGTTTCAATTTTTGTTCTGTACCTCAGTGATCTGCAATCTGCTGTAATTCATAATTCGTAATTCTTAATTCTTAATTGGGAAAAATCTTTTTCCCCGCCCCAGTCCTTAATTTTGACTTTTGACTTTTGACTTTTGACTTTTCCCAGCCAGGCTATTCTATTCGCCGAGGCTCTAGCGTAGACAAAGCACTCTTGGTTAAGTTCATCCAGCGCACTTACCAAGAACTATTTCCTGATCAAGATTTTTCCCACCTAGCCCGTACAGTTGAGCAATACTTCTCTACTGATACACCTTTATGGTGGGTATATGAAGAGGCAAGGGAGCAGGAAACCGGGAGCAAAGGAGCAGAGGAGCAGAGGAGCAGAGGAGAATTTACCCGCTCCCCAGTAAAGAGTCCCCAGTCCCCTATAGCTTGTGTCTGGGTCGGTAACGCCATCGATCAAGTAACAGGCAATCGTCATGCTCACATCTTTTTACTCTACGTCGTACCTTCACATCGCCGTCGGGGTATCGGTAAAGCCCTAATGCAATATATAGAAACTTGGGCAAAACAAAGGGGCGATCGCCAACTCGGATTACAAGTATTTGCGTCTAACACACCCGCATTAAATCTTTATCAACAACTGGGTTATCAAACACAATCCCTCTGGATGATAAAATCACTCCATCCAGAAAAATAAACTATTACTCTATCAGAGTTAATTTCATGAGTCCTAGAAACCTAATTTATCCAAAAAAACAGTTTCTATAACTCCCCCTTATTAAAAAAAAATATTATGTACGACGAAGACGATATAAACCTACTTGAGACTGAGGCGGATTTAGAAAGCCCTCTAGACCACATCGAACCAATTACCGCTGAATCAGAAGTAGCCAAACCTGATCCAGACCTAATGCTGGAACTCCTAGAAGATCCTCAATCCCAGCAACGAATGTTAGCAGCTCGTGCATTCTGTGATATTCAAGATCAACGGGCAATACCTCATCTCATTCGCCTATTAACTGATAACTGTCCCCTCGTACGTCTCAGTGCAGCTTATGCTATCGGTCGCAACCCCAGTCAAGATGCCGTTGAGCCATTGATTCATCAACTCAACCTTGATTTTAATGGCTATGTGCGAAAAGGCGTAGTTTGGGCTTTAGGAAACTGTCGCGATCGCCGTTCCTTAATCCCCCTCGCCGATGCCCTCAAAACGGACATTCCCGCCGTCCGTCTCTGGTCTGCCAGCGCCCTAGCACAAATGGCAGGAGTCGGTTATGAGTTAGTTGTCGGTGCAATGCCCCCCTTAATTGAAGCCCTAGTTCAAGACCCCATAGCCGCAGTACGTAGTAACTCCGCTTGGGCAATTGGTCAACTGTGTAAGGAATTACCTTCTAACGTAGTTTATGCCACAGCCATAGACGCATTAATTCAAGCCTTTGCCGAAGACAAAGATTTGGGAGTAAGAGAAGATGCCAAAGCCTCACTCTTAGGAGTAGGTGATCCCCGTGGCTTACAATTAATTGAAACCCTCGAACAAGAAGGGTGGTTTTGATTAATTCATAATTCATAATTCATAATTCATAATTTTAGATTGGAGTTCAGAAAAACAATCCAAAATCCAAAATCCAAAATCCAAAATCCAAAATCCAAAATTGCATCACCCATTACCCAAATTCCAATCAATCTCCGGTTTACCACAAGAGCGCAAAGCAGCATTAATAGCTGAAAAAGGTTTACTGCCAAAAAAGCCATTACGTGCAGACAGTGGTGAAGGATGAGCCGAGTGTATAACAATATGTCGAGTTGTATCAATCAACTTTAATTTCTTTTGTGCATATCCACCCCACAACACAAACACCACCGGATCAGATTTTTGGTTAACTTTATTAATCACTGCATCTGTGAAAAGTTCCCAACCTTTATTTTTATGAGAATTTGGTGTATGCGCCCTCACAGTCAACACCGCATTTAACATCAGCATACCCTGTTTAGCCCAGTTCACCAAATAACCATGATTGGGAATATCAACACCCACATCCGTTTTGAGTTCTTTAAAAATATTCATCAGTGATGGAGGTGGTTTGATACCTGGTTTCACAGAAAAGCATAATCCATGAGCTTGGTTTTCATTGTGGTACGGATCCTGCCCTAATAACAAAACATTTACCTGTTGATAAGCTGTTAATTCCAAGGCAGAAAAGACATCTTCTTCAGGTGGATAAATATTATATGATCGTCTTTCCTGAACTAAGAAATCTTGGAGTTTACTAACATAAGGTTTGGTCAATTCTTCAGCTAGAACAGCTTGCCAAAAAATAGGCAGTTGAAAATTTTTATTTGACACGTATTCTTACTCCTAACTCCCGACTTCTGAAGTTATTTCAAAAGGACGTTCTGTATCATCTTCACCCAAATACTCACCATTTTGAATTTCCAGAATTACTAAAGGAATAGAACCGGGATTTTCTACTTTATGCAAAGTTGCTGCTGGTACATAAGTTGACTGATTACGATTTAGGAATATCTCTTCATCACCACAAGTTACCTTAGCCACACCAGAAACTACCACCCAATGTTCATGACGATGATAATGAATTTGTGGTTTAATACCATGTCTAGGTTTAATTTCCACCCGACTAATTCTATAATTGTTTCCTTGTTCTATTACTTCCACATTACCCCAGTAACGTTCTCCTGAGTGGGAAGAAGATTCATCCACATTCACCTGAAACTCATTTTCTTGCTGATTCATAACCGATTTTCCACTTGACACAATTTTAGATTTTAGCTTGGGAATTTTTAGAATCACTATTTATTCCCTAATCTCTATATAGATAAAGTTTTATTAGAAAATAAAAGCTGTTCAAATTCTATACTTGGTACTGCATGACTGAATAAAAAACCTTGGATAGCATCACAGTTATTTTCGCGTAAAAATGATAGTTCTGCCTCCGTTTCCACACCTTCGGCGATGACTTTGAGGTTTAGCTCGTGAGCCATTTTTATCATTGATTTAGTAATGATTGATTTAGCATAATCTTGATGAACATTTTGGATAAAAACACGATCTATTTTGATAGTATTAACTGGAAAATGTTGTAGATAATTTAAAGAAGATTGTCCTGTTCCAAAATCGTCAATTGCGATTTTGATTCCCAATAAGCGTAATTGATTCATGGTGTTGATTGCACTCTGCACATCATCCATAATCTTGCTTTCAGTAATTTCAATTTCTATACTACCTGGTTCTAAATTATTGATTTCAACAAAGTTAATGATTCTAGAACTTAAATCTGGTTGATTAAATTCCACCGCTGACAAATTAATAGCAAAAGTCAAAGACTTAATCCCCAAATCACGCCAAACTCTAATTTGTTGACAAACATTTCTTAATACCCAGTTATCAATAGCAAAAATTAAACCATTTGACTCTGCTAAAGGAATAAACTCTGTAGGTGAAATAGGTCCAAATTCATAACTATCCCAACGCAATAAACTTTCCGCCCCAGTGATTTTACCAGTATTAATATCAATATTTGGTTGATAATAAATTTCAAAGCCCTTGAAATCATCATTGAGAATAGCCCTATGCAATATTTTATCTAATAGTTGCATTCTCGGTGTTAATTTATTAACAGCAGTCCGACTTGATAAATGTTTTTTAAAATTTGCATATTTCTCCAACTTATTCATGATCGCACTCAATAACTCAGACCGCGTGAAAGGCTTAGTTAAATAATCATCTGCTCCCATATCCATACCTTGACGAATATCAGATTTTGCGGATTTTGCCGTCAAAAAAATAAAGGGAATTGTTGCAGTTAATGGTTGTTGGCGTAATGCTTTTAATACTCCATAGCCATCAAGTTCAGGCATCATCATATCGCACAAAATTAAATCTGGGACTTCAGAAATAGCTAAATTTAAGCCAATTTTTCCATCAGCAGCCGCAACTGTTTCAAACTCCTCAGCCACCAACAAATCTAAAAGGTTTTCCCGAACGGATTCTTCATCTTCTATAATTAGGATTTTGGGCATAATTAACCTCATGTTGTATATTTTTTTAAGGGTAGTTTAACAGTAAATTTTGTTCCTGTTCCTATTTGGCTATTCACAGAAATTGCACCTTGGCAAATATCTACACATTTTTTAACAATCGCTAGTCCTAACCCAGTACCTAAAATATTACCGACATTTCTAGCACGATGGAAAGATTCAAATAAGTGAGGTAAGTCTTCTTCAGGAATGCCGATACCCTGATCTTGAATTTCCAAGACTACTTTTTCATCCTCACAAGCGAGTTTCAATGTAATTAAACTACTATTATCAGAATATTTAATTGCATTTGAGAGCAAGTTACTCAGAATATGTCCTAATAATTTTTCATCCGTATAGCAGGATATTGATTCATATTCGCTGCTAAACGAAATAAAATGCTGAGTTCTCAAATTCAAGCGAAAATCTTCTACTAATTGACGACAGTATTTAACCAAATCAAATAATAAAGGTCTATATTCAAGTTTTCCAGCTTCGGCCTTACCACTCACCAAAATATCATCTAACATTTCTGTCATCCGATGGACAGCAGTTTGAATCCGATGCAGATGAGTCAGTTGTTTTTCCTGTGTCCATCTGTAACGGTAATGTTCTAGCAACTCCGAAGAAGACAAAATGGTACTTAAAGGGGTGCGGAATTCGTGGGAAGTCATGGAAATAAAACGGGATTTAAGCTCGTTGAGTTCTTTTTCTTTCTCTAGTGCTACTCTGATTTCTTGCTCTAGTTGCTTGCGACTGGTAATATCTGCCCAGTAGCCAACAAGTTCTAAAGGATTGCCAGCTTCATCCCAGACTACCTTGCCTTGATCGTACACCCAGCGATAAGTACCATTTTGGTGTAAAAAGCGATATTCCAAAATATACTGCTTCTTCTTCAATACCTGTGATAGTTCTGTCAGTACATCTGGAGCATCTTCCGGGTGGATGTGACTATACCAAAAACTGGCATCTTCCAAAAATTCCTGTGCTTCATAGCCTACCATACCTTGAATATTATCACTGATAAAAATAGCCCCAAAATCTTCTCTAGGCTTCCTAGTGTAGATCACAGCTGGACTAGCCGTAAGTAAGTATTGCAGCCGTTGTTGGCTGATCAGCAATTCTGTTTCTACTTGCTTGCGTTCAGTAATATCATTTTGAATACCGATATAGTGTGTAAGATAACCATATACATCATACACAGGAGAAATATTTAACTCATGCCAAAAGAGTCTGTGATCGAGACTATAGTGACGTAAAATCACCTTGCAGTCTTTTCCTGCTTCCATCGCCGTTCTCAATTCTTCTAAAGCTGGTTGATTGATATCAACACTTTGAAGTAAAGGAAAATTCTGCCCTAATACTTCTGCAACTGAGTAACCAGTCATGCGCTCAAAAGCCGCATTGACGTAGATGATTAAGTTATCTGGATTGGTAACATCAGCGATCACAATGCCGTTACTACTAGCAGCCATTGCCCGATCACGCAGTCGCAAGCCTTCCTCAATTAACTTCCGCTGCGTTATATCCGTACAAATACTGACAAAGGCGACAATTTCTCCCGAAGAGTCTTTAATGGCATCAGTGCGTAAATCAACCTGCACATCCTCCCCACTCCGAGTTTTCATAGTCACTTCACCACGCCAAGACTGACCTCTCTGAACCGTCCTAAATACTCTGTTAAACAACTCCTTATTCCGAAAATTAGCCGAAAGACCGCCTTCTGTATTTAATTGAACCACTGTATAATCAAATATCTCTATAAAAGCAGGATTAACATAAATAGCCTTACCTGCAATATCTGTAATACTGATAGCATCACTTGTACTTTCTATTGCTTTTTGCAACCTTAACAAAGACTTTTCTGCTAATTTGCGTTCTGTTATATCACGAGTCACCTTAGAGAATCCACGGAGCTTACCAGTGTCATCATGCAATGGTGTTAAAATGCAATTTGCCCAAAACAGGGAACTATCCTTGCGAACAAAAACACTCTCACATTCACATCGACCATTTGCCGCAGCTATTTCCAATTGTTGTTTGGGAATATTATTTAAAATACCTTCCTCTGGGAAAAAGCAACAGAAATCATGGCCAATAATTTCTGATGCCTGATATCCCGTAATACATTCTGCCCCAGAGTTCCAACTCATTACCCTACCTTCAGGGTCAAGCATATAAATTGCATAATCTTTCACCCCCTCCACTAATAAGCGTAAATATTCCTCATTTTGGCGTAATTCTTGTTCAGCCTGTTTTCTATCTGTAATATCTGTGGAAATACCACAAACAGCATAAGCAATACCATTGACATCTTTTAAAGGAAACTTCACAGACAAATAGGTGTGTAAACCATTTTTATGGGGAGTAATTTCTTCTGTTTCTAATGGTATACCACCAGCAATTACTTCTAGATTATGTGTGGCAAATTTGGCTGCAATCTCCTCATTCCAAACATCATATATACTTTTACCAATTATCTGCTCTTGAGAGAGATGAGAAATATTTTCAAATTGTTTGTTAATGAGCAAGTATTTATTTTCTGTATCTAATAAATACATTACTGCTGGTAAATTATCTAAAATTGCCTGGAGTCGCTGCTGGGTTTCCCATAATGTGTCAGCTTCCTGCTTACGAAGGGTGATATCTCGACTCATACCACGATACCCGCAAAATCTCCCCTCAACATCAACAATTGGTACTCCGTTAGCTTCCAAAATTACCAGATGACCATCTTGATGAACATAAGTATTTTCCAGGCATTTAAAAGATTGTCCTTGTTTTGCAAACTGGCGGCAAATATTCATTAAATACTCTGCGTCTTCAGCAGGCATGAGTTCAAACGGAGTTTTACCCAAAACTTTCTGGGGTTCATAACCTAAAATTTCTCTTATTTGAGGGCTGACATAAGTATAAACGGCATTTTCATCAGCTTCCCATACCCAATCACTACTAGCTTCAACTAAGTTGCGGAAACGTTCTTCGCTCTCTCGCAGGGCGGCTTCCGTTTGCTTACGCTTAATCCCAATCGCAATTTCGTTGGCAGCAATACCCAAAGCTGAAAAAGTTGATTCTGTCAATGGTTGTCGGGAAAATAAAGCAATAACGCCAATGATTTCCCCTTCCACAATTAAGGGATAACCAGCAAATGCCACCATTCCCTCTCGTTTAGCCCATTCTTTGTCATTCAGATGCAGATCATCCTGAACAAAGTTAGTAAAATGGGGTTGACCTTCTGCGGCAATCAAACCTATTTTTAATCTGCCGATCTCCACACGACTATGAGAACCGTTGGTATGGGTGTAAATACCAGAACTAACCTGTAATTCTAGAACTTGTTCTTCTTGATTAAGAATCCAGATCCGAGCAAAGGCAGCATCAAGATGTTTAACTAAAGCATCGGTACAGCCCAGCATCATAGTTGCTAAAGTTTCCGACTGGGTGAGAATAGTATCAACTTCAGAGCGAAAATCCGCTAATTTCACTCGTTCTGCCAGTGCTGATTCTACTTGCTTCAAATTAGTGATATCCGTGACTGTGCCAACATAAGTAATAACTTCTCCATCTATGATTTGCTCGGCCACAGCCTGACCAAATACCCAGGTAATTCTACCATCAGGAAGTTGAAACCGATATTCTGCACGGAAAAAACTGTTTTCCTGGACAGAACGATACCACTCAGAATTAATTATTTCTCTGTCTTCAGGATGAATAGCTCTTACCCAGCCAGATCCCATTGCTGCTTCTGGTGTTAGTCCCGTCATTTCGCACCAGCGTTCATTGACATAAAGACAATCTCCCTCTGCATCACTGCGAAAAAGACCCACGGGCGAAACTTTGGCCATGTTTTGATATTTCCGTTCGCTTTCTCGTAGAGCAATTTCTGCCGCTACCCGATCATGAATATCTGTATTAGTGCCAAACCAATTAATAATTTGTCCTTGGCGATCGCGCAATGGTAAAGCACGTGTTAAATGCCAGCGATAAGTGCCTGAAGCCTTTTCCCACAACCGAAATTCTTTTTCGTGATTTGTACCTGTAGTTAAAGATTGATACCAAGAATTGATACTAGCTGATAAATCATCAGGATGCACCCATTCCTGCCATTGCTCTCTCAAAACTCGATCTGGTGTACAACCAAAGTAATTCAAAGTCTGTTGGTTAATATATTCCAGACGGCCATCAGCATTAGCAATCCAAACTTGTTGGGGAATAGACTCAGCTAAAAAGCGAAAGCGGGTCTCACTTTTTTCTAAAGCTTCCTGTACTTGCATTCGCTTAGTAATATCCTCTATTGTTCCTAGCATACCTACTACTTGTCCTTCGGTATCTAACAAGGGAACTTGATTAGTTTCTAGCCAAATCTGGCTACCATCTGTTTGGTGTTGAGGTTTAATCACATAATATTCAGCCTGATTAGTCTGCATCACCGCAGCATCATAAGCACGGTAAAATTCTGCTTTCTCTGGGTTACGAACTAAATCGTAGTCTGTTTTCCCCACAATTTCGGCTGGATTTTCAAAACCAACCATTTGGGCAAAGTTGCGATTGCAACCCAAAAAGCGGGAATTGATATCTTTCCAGAAAATACTATGGGGCATGGTATCCATAATTAATTGCAACATCTGCTGGGATTGCCAAAGTTGATTTTCTACTATTTGGCAACCATTTATCTTCTGCGGGGATTGTGCCACAGCCAGACAAATACTTTCAGGACTGATTATTCCTACTATTTGTTCTTGCTCATCTACAACTGATAATAAATAGGACTCAGACCCACACAACAAGGACGCTACTGCTGTCAGAGTTTTAACCGCTTCTGTTTTGATCTGCATCACTAAGGACTGCATAACTTCAGCCACTTTGGTGGTTTTCAAGTCAGATCCTGAAGCTACTAATCGGACTATATCTTTTTGTGTCAAGCATCCTACTACTTGGGAGGCTGACTTTACCAACACACCTTTCCCGTAATTTGCCATCAAGGCGATCGCATCTAATATAGGTATTTCCGGCGTAACCGTCAGCGGTGAATAGTCAATAATGGACTCTAAGCTTTGTAGCCCAAGATCATGAGGAGATGCTTGCATATTCTATTATTCACTTTTAAGCAAAAGTTCTCTAAAATCTGTCATTTTTAATTGATTACTCTCCTCTCACCGTAACGTAATAGCCTCTCTATCGTCAGCAGTCGATTTTCCCATACTTTGACTCGATAGGGATTTTCTTTGACGTATGCACTCATCCAATGGGGAAATTTAGCCTGAAAGCGAGTGAGTTCTCCCCTAGCACTAATCAAATTACTCGCAGAAGGGAAAGCTGCCAGTTGATTTAGGGCATTTTGTAACTTCTTAGACTGATTTTCCAAATCAGCTATTGTGGTAATTGACTTATACAATTGTTGATCATTTGCTCGTAAAAACCGCCATTCTTGTTGCAAAGCAGCAAAGCGAAAAGCCGCAGTCCGAAATGGCTGACGTTGAGGAATAGGTTCTGTCTTTGAGCGTTGGGTTCTACCTTGAGTGCTACTAAATAATTCATCTAAATCACTGTTAAAATTTTCAGCTGCAAACAAAGCATAACCACTCACAGGTAAATCTCTCAATAATTGCAGTTGATCAAATGTTCCCACAGCTGGCAAAGAAAGCAAACGAATCCCAGGTACTAATAAAGTAGAACCTAACTTAGTAGAACTAATCCAAGGTTGGGCGAGTCTTTGAAAACGGGGAGTATCCAAAGCATAAGTCATCGGCACAATTAAATCTATATCTCCCTTTCTAGCCCAAACTTCCCAATGTTGTTGAATCTTTTGTACTCGCTCAAATTCTCCCAAGGGAAACACAGCCACGGACAAAATTAAAGTAGATCGTTTTTGTCGCAACATCTGTGAAACTTCAGCCACAAAACTATCAACTTGTTCAGTACGGAATGCTGTCCATTTTTTCCACAACTCCCGCTGACTAGGACGGATATTGACCGGATCAACACCAGTCTGTTGTTGAAATTTCTCCCTCGCTGCCTTACCATAACCGTAGGTGCGACCAGAAAAAGGGTCTTGAAAAGGATAGCGAATATAGTCTAGTTGTATTCCATCCACCTGATAGCGGGTTAGAATTTCTGCATACAGCTTTAATAAATATTCTCTGACTTCGGGATTAGCTGGATCTAAAAAAGGCTTAGTTTGACCAGCAGGAATCATTTGACCACGTTGATCATAATTTGCCCAATCGGGATTAGCCGCTAATACCGGTCCTGGATAATCAGGACTGACACCAATAATTTGATTATGACGACGATTACCAGCAGCAAATGTCCACACCCAAGCGTGTAATTCCATCCCCCGTGCATGGGCTAATTTGACGGCGGATGCTAATGGATCCCAATCTTTAATTAAGGGGTTTTGTTGAGGTGCAACCTGACTAGGATAAATTGTATAACTAGCGTTAACAGTTTCAAAAAAAATAGTGTTAATTCCCGCTTGCGCTAGACGATCAAAAATCTGTGCTAATCCCGCTTCATTCGCAGCATTCACAATTGTCCCTCTATCTAACCAAACTGCACGAATTTCTGGTTGAGCTATTTGTTGATTAACAGGAAATTGCTGCCATAATTTCCTTTTTGTCTCTAACCACTGCTGACGGGCTACAGCATATTTATTTTGGGAAATTAATCTAGGTATACTTTTGGCAATTTCCCTCGCTTTGGCTAAGGTTTCCGCTAAACTGGGATCTATTGTTTCAGTGGATGGTTGGGGATTTTCACTCTTCAATAATGGTGAGTTTCTGGTATTACCAGCAATAGCTAAAGCTGCTAAATGGGCGCTTTCCACTCGACCAATCAAATTTTCTAATTCTTGTTGTAAAGCAATTGCATCTTTACTGGCAATCGGCTGACTAGAATTAGGTATGACATCCAAACGGACTGATGTTTGCAGCAAGTCAATCTCTTCCTGAAAATTTTGGCTTGCAACTTGATTAACAGGTTTGGGTAAGGTTGTGGTCTTCCGTAGATTTATCCTTCTTGTTTGATTGCTTAGTTTACGTGGATTGGATTTTTGAGTAGCAGTTACTTTTCTTGTTTGATTGCTTAGTTTACGTGGATTGGATTTTTGACTACCAGTTACATCTCCCTTTTTATTTACCTGAGTAACGGCATTGGTATTACTAATTTTAGGAGTTTGTTTAATAGTGTTATTTACTAGCAATGGGGGGCAGTTGGCGGCGGCATTTGTCCCTTGTATAGTTGATAATTTTAAATACCTATTAAGTAAGACTTTTAACCAAGCTGTATCTAACTCTACTGTTGAATCTTGATCTATTCCCCAACGCCAACCTAAAAAAGTTGACCGTTCAGTGGTTAATACGGCTGCTGACTGATTTTGAGAATTCCACACCGCAGTAGTTTGAGTATTAAGATTGTCAGAAATCATCACCCCACCCAAAACTTTACCAAAAAGTTCTGTTTGGGTTGCCCATTCTGGTGTATTGTTTTTTGGAGGCTGCAATTCTTGAGCCTCATTGAGGTTAAATCCCCAATAACCACCTAACATATTTCGTAATGCTTGGCGTACTCCTAAACTCGATAAATTACCTAGAGGACCACTAGCAATTAAACGCCCTCCCCTTTTCATCCATTCCTCTAACGCCATCACTTGTACTGCTGTTAAAGTCTCTACATTTGGCAACAATAAAACCTGTTGTTTCCCTAAATCTGCCACGGTGTTAATATTCGCTAGAGGGATGACACAATATTTGATCCCTACAGCCTTTAGACGTTTAGTAATCTCTGTCCATTCCTTGGCATTTTCCTGGCTTTGGATGACATTTAATACTCCTGTTTCTGTAGTTGCAGTTGCAGGTAATATTCCCCAAGCATTAAAAATTAAAACATTAACGTTTAAACAAAATAATCCCATTGTCTTGAATGGGAATTTAATATTTTTATTCATTGGTAATTGGTATTTTAGAACTGACAACTAAGTAGGTCGGCGTTAAAAATTGTCGTTATGACAAGGCAGAAGGCAGCTATGCTGGAGGGAAGAGGTTTTTAAGCAACTTTACGTTTCGTTACATCACATAGTTCTGTTTTTTTGCGCCTTTCTACTTAACTACTGACAACAAGTATTAATTAAATCCTCAACTCCCGCAACTGGGAATATGCTGATATTCAATTGACGAGATACTTCTTCTACTGTCATATCATCTAAAAATATTAACTCGCCATGTTTCAGCATGACACTAGGTAATAAAATCCCCTCTCCTAAATCTTGCCCTTTTAAGTGAAAAAGTAAATCATGCCCGGTTAATAATCCCGTAACACTGATATTTTGACCCCAATAATCACTACACAATGCACGCATATTGACTGTTAATCCTGCCACAACATTTAACTGTTTTACAAGTGGTTGAAATGCTTGTTCTACAGCGTTACCCACTACCCAGGTTAATTTTCTCTGAGTAGAAATTTTTGGTGGTAGTAATTCTTGAGCCATACTGGTAAATTGCTTGATAAATAGGCGAATTGAACCTACACCATTATCTATTTGCGGATATTCTCCATATTCAGCTTCGCTGGGTAATTCTTCACCAGCAATTAAAAACCATTCATCGGCTAACCAAGCTACATTAGTACCAAGTTTTTGACGGAATTCTTGAGAAAGTAATTTCACTTGAGATATGACTTCTTGGGCTTTTTCTCGGGTGACAGGTATGAGTTCATCATCTTGGGGACGAAATCGCGTTAAACCAACTGGAACAACTGCTATTGATGCTACTGCTGGTATTTCTCCTCTATGAAATGATGTTAAATCTCTTAGTGTTCTCTCCAGATGTTCACCATCATTTATCCCCGGACAAACTACTACTTGAGCATGGATTTGTAAACGTCTCTCTTGAAACCATTTGAGTTGTTGTAAAATTTGCCCGGCACGATGATTTTTTAATAGTCTAATTCTCACTTCTGGTTCTGTAGCATGAACAGAAACATACAAGGGAGATAACCGCATTTGCTCAATGCGTTGCCATTCTTTTTCTGGTAAATTAGTTAATGTTAGATAAGAACCATACAAGAAACTTAAACGATAATCATCGTCTTTGAAATATAAGCTAGAACGTTTTCCTGGTGGTTGTTGATCAATGAAGCAAAAGGGACATCTGTTATTACATTGAATTAAACCATCAAATAAGGCAGTTGCAAATTCTAATCCCAAATCATCATCATCATCTTTTTCAATTTCAATATGATGGGTTTTTCCAGTAGTATCTAATACTTCTAGTTCTAAAATTTCATCTGCACACAAAAACTGATAATCAATTAAATCACGGGGTTTTACCCCATTAATAGCCACAATCGCATCACCAGCTTCAAAGCCAATTTCAGCAGCGATGGATTCGGGAAGCACTTTGGTAATTTTCGCAGGATTAATGGTAGTCATTTATCTCAGTTATCAGTTATCAGTTATCAGTTATCAGTTATTATGCTTCACTGATAACTGAATAATTATCCTTGCCAACCGTTGGCGATCGCTAATAAAATGGCGCTGCCAAAAGCCAATCTATACCAGACAAAAACAAATGTATTTTTGGTTTGTAAGTACCTGATCAAAAAAGCAATTGATAGGTAGGAAAAGATAAAGGTGGAAACAATCCCTATGACTAATAGTAAAACCATGTTATCTAGTGATTGTTGTTCCTGAAATTTACTAAATATTTTCAGGCTTTTATATAAAGTAGCTATGGTCAGAGTGGGAAACCCTAACAAAAATGAAAACTTCGCCGCTGTATCACGTTCTAATCCTAAAAATAAGGCAGTAGTTAAAGTGGAACCAGAACGAGAAACACCAGGAATCAAAGCGAGGGTTTGTCCTAATCCTACTAATATACCATCCCTAATTTGCAAAGAATCGAAACCACGCTTACGAGTGCCAATTTTTTCTGCCAAGCCCAGTAAAATCGCCATGACTACTGACATTATACCAATAATTAATGCACTCTCAGGTAAAGTGTCTTTCAACAAAAAGCCAAAAATCAATGCTGGCATTGTGCCTACAGCAATACCCACAGCAATTTTCCATTCTTCCCGTTCCCAATCTTGATCCTTGAATGCGATAATTGCACCTTTAACAATACTAGAAATCAGTGACCGAAAATACAACAATATCGCTATAACACTACCAAATTGAATGGCATCAACAAAATCTTTATCACCTAGTTCTTTCCAAGCAAATACCTTGGTGACAATTAACAAATGTGCTGTACTACTAATTGGTAAAAACTCTGTAATACCTTGCACTATACCCAAAATAAATGCTTGCAACCATTCTGGGGTAACTTTTTCCGCATTTTCTCCCACGGCCAGCACCTGTGAGAATATTAAACCCATACTATTTACTTCTAAGAGCGTCGCCATTAATCATAACTCCCACAACGGATGCGTAATTTTAGCAAATTATCCAATCTCATCCGCTGTCTTCATCAGTTTTTCCGGGCAAGATTTACAGGGGGTCGCAAGAGACTGATACTGTTGAAAATTCCTCACCTGTTCCCTATTCTCTTTCACTGGCTATCAGTTTGAGATTTACTGAAATTTCTAGTATAATCAAAATGCCCCTGGGGGGGATTTAATAGTGTGATATCGTATGATAAGTAAAGTTTAGTAACAAATATTAGAAACTTTGATTAATAATACATTGTCTGCTTACAGTTCTGCTAACACCTCTATTGATACTGATTTGCATACCGCCGATACTAAGCTAAGAGGTATAAAAGAATTAGAGTCTACCCTGTCGTTATCACCTTCACTACCTGCTGTAATTTCCTGGAAACAGGGGTGGTTAGTATTTGCAATTGCGGTGTTTTTGGTAACAGTACCAGTATTTATAGAAGCGCCGCTAGTGCGCTTGCTACCTAGTCTCAGTGTCGTTATGACAGGATTTTGGATTTGGCTGAGTTGGAAATTAATGTCACGGCAGCAAACCTATTTTTGGGGTGATTTGCTTTTAGGATTTAGCTGGAGTTGGTTAACAGGAGCGATTTACTGGGGTTGGTTGCGTTGGGAACCCCTCTGGCACATACCCATAGAATCCATCGGCCTACCCTTTGCAATTTGGTGTTTGTGTAGAAACTGGGGCAAAGTCGGTAACTGGTTTTATCTGGGTTCTCTATTCGGCACTGTTTTAACAGATATCTATTTCTACCTAGTAGACTTAATGCCCTATTGGCGGCAAATTATGAGAACCGATGCCAGTGGAGCGTCACAAATCTTAAAAAATGCCCTAGCACAAGTACAAACTCCTTGGGGAGAAGGTTGGGCGATCATTTTGGCCTTAGCACTCCTGACAGTCGGGTTAGCATCTTTAGGTAAAAAGCAACGGCACTGGTACGCCTTTAGTGGAGCAGTTTTGAGTACAATTTTAGTAGACAGTCTGTTTTTACTAGCTGCTGTTCTGGCCTAAATATCTTAACTACCGAAGAGCGAAAAGATTAGCAATAAATTTTTACAAAGTAAAATCCCAAAAAAATCCTGCCCGTGGTAAGGAAAAATCATACCCAAATTGTGAACTTCAAATACAGCTAAGTTGGGTAGTTCACTAAGCTGTATATTAGTTTGTGACGACTGCTGTGTGTTGATTCAGCTATCAGCTATTAACCAAGAGCATGAAGTCAGAGGAGACAAGTAACCATCAGCCCCTCAGTAATCAGCGGGGTGGAATCAATACTCTATACTTCTTACTTATGCCCCTAGTTGAGAGCTTGTAATTAAAAACTTTGATTTTTGTTTGATGGAAAGAGGTAGAAAATCGTGAAAGGATTAGTACGTTTATTAACAGTATTTAGTTTGTTGATCAGCTGCTGGGGATGGTTAGGAACTAATCAAACAGCCCAAGCTGCTAGTTTCAACAGCTTTAGTTGGCCACAAGTTCCTGTTATGGCAATTGAACGCCAAAATCGGGCAGATCAGAAGCTGGCCACAGAATTTGGTAAAAAAATAGATTTGAATAACACCAACGTGCGGGCATTTCAACAATTTCCAGGGCTGTACCCCACCCTGGCTAAAAAAATCTTCACGAATGCTCCTTACAAGACTGTAGAGGACGTTTTGGAGATTCCAGGATTGAGCGATCGCCAAAAACATATCCTACAATCCAACTTCGACAACTTCACCGTGACAGAATACGAGCCTAACTTTAATGAAGGTGATGATCGCATTAACAACGGTATCTATAGATAACCCTGGTTGGTAATTGGGGCATTGGGCATTGGGCATCGGGCATTGGGCATTGGGCAAATTAGTTCTTTATCTCCTCCTGACTCCTGCCTTCTGCCTTCTGCCTCGTGACTTCTGACTCCTGACTCCTGACTCCTGACTCCTGACTCCTAGAACTCCTTTTATCATTTTGAATTTATTAGATATTCCTAACCAATTTGATGTATTAGTAGTCGGCGCTGGCGCTGCTGGACTATATACAGCACTGTGTCTACCAGAAACCTTAAAAGTAGGCTTAATTACTAAAGAAACTGTGACTTTATCCGCTAGTGATTGGGCGCAAGGTGGTATTGCCGCTGCTGTAGCCCCAGAAGATTCACCACAACTGCATATTGAAGACACATTAAAGGCTGGGGCGGGTTTATGTGATCTAGAAGCTGTAGAATTTCTAGCTGAACAAGCTCCTAGCTGTATTCAATCTTTAGTTAACTTAGGGGTAGCCTTTGACCGTCATGGTAGCAATCTGGCGTTAACTTTAGAAGCTGCCCATTCCCGCCATCGTGTTCTTCACGCCGCTGATACCACAGGTAGGGAAGTAACTACAACTCTCACAGCCCAAGTACTGCGCCGTCAAAATATCCAAGTGATTCAGCAAGCGTTAGCTTTATCCTTATGGATAGAACCTGAAACTGGGCGCTGTCAGGGAATCAGCCTGTTTTATCAAGGTAAAGTTACTCATGTAAGGGCTGGCGCTGTCATCCTAGCAACCGGTGGTGGTGGTCAAGTATTTGCCCAAACTACTAACCCTGCTGTCAGTACAGGTGATGGGGTGGCTATAGCTTGGCGGGCTGGGGCTATGCTCCGCGATTTAGAATTTGTCCAATTTCATCCTACTGCACTGACTAAACCAGGGCGGTTTCTGATCAGCGAAGCTGTACGCGGTGAAGGAGCGCACCTTGTCGATAACGAAGGGCGACGTTTTGCTTTTGATTACCATCCAGCAGGTGAACTAGCACCGCGAGATGTGGTAAGTAGAGCTATTTTCGGTCATTTACAACATACCGCTGCTGATCCGGCTGCTGCTCATGTCTGGTTAGATATGCGCCCCATACCCGCTGATAAAATTCGTCAACGTTTCCCTAATATTGTTAATGTTTGTCAGCATTGGGGGATTGATGTTTTTAATCAACCCATTCCTGTCGCCCCTGCTGCTCATTACTGGATGGGTGGTATTTTCACTGATTTGCAGTATTTCTAGTTCAGGTTGG
>RDYJ01000241.1 GCA_004293145.1 Nostocales cyanobacterium
TTGATGATCAATCCCCGCTATGGCACAGATGGTTTACAAAGCTATGGTTTAGCGATTAAGCTGGATAACGCCCAAGCAGTTGGTTTTAAACCTGATGATAATTGGCAAGAAATAGAGCATGAATTTGGTACTGGAGAAGTCGAAAAGGTGTTTATTAGCACTACTCCCAGATTAGTCATTGTCCGTCGTGGTCCTTTGTCTGTTCAAGACCGAGAAACAAAAATTAGATTAGGTACATTCAAAGATTACAAGGATGAATTTTTAGCTGATAAACTTAAATTTAAAATTTATACTCGCCATCTGATTTTTTTAGTGGGTGAAGATAAAAAGTTTTTACATCATTCACCTTTACAATTAACTCTTAGTGGTTCAGCCGGCGCTAGTTTTGGTAAGAATTATGTTGAATATCAACAAGGTAGAATTACAGGCGGTTTTGCTGGAGAATTAGAAAAAGCTTATGCAGGTTTTCAGAAGAAACCAGTAACTCCCAAAGGTCCTTTATTTCATGCTCACGGGATTTTTTGCCCCATCATTGAATGTGAGGAAAGAGGGATCGAACCTAATATTGCTTTGGTAGCTTCAACTGTCGATTACAAACATCCCACAGTCTCAACTTTAACTGATTATATGATCGCCTCAGATTCCCCTGAGTCGGAAATGATTTGCAAGACTTTTGAAGAATACAAAGAATTTGGTAAGGAAGTGATTAAACCAGAAATTTCTAAACCCGAAATGCCTGGTGTTACCAGTTCTTATGTTTATGCGGATGATGATGATTTTGCTTATCCACCATATTAGAGCAGAGGAGCAGAGGGGCAGGGGAGCAGAGGAGCAGAGGGGAAATTTCTTCTTCTTTCTTCTTTCTCCTGTCACCTGTCACCTCTACCCTGTCACCTATTGTTTGAGTAATAAATAATACAGTGAACCGTTGCCGCCTGTAATTCCGGCGCGATCGCCCGCTACTTTACCAGTACCCATGAAATAATCTACTCTTCCTGGTCCTTTAATCGCACTGCCTGTATCTTGATCTAACACAAAGCGGCTAACTCTGCGAGATTCTAACTTCCCACGACTCCCAACATAAGGAAATGAGTTGTTAATTATTGCCAGTGCGCCCGGAGGCATGAGAGATTTATCTGTAGCAATGGAACGTTCTGCGGTTACAGGGACGCTTATACTACCTGTAGCTGCTGCACCGTTAGTTTCTTGAAAGAACACAAATCTTTCCCACCGTGGTAAATAATTACTTAACTCTTTGGGATTTTTACGGAAATAACTAATTAACTTGGGCATGGTTAAACCGCTGAGTGGCAGTTTGCCATCTTTTGCTAGTTGTCCCCCGATACTCGTCCAAGGATAATCTGTTCCTCCTGCAAAACCCACAGAGGTTCTCTGTCCATTTGTTAATCTAATTTGGGCAGAACCTTGGATATGGATCATGTAAGCATCCATGCGATTGCGGAACCAAAGCATTTCTAACCCACGTAACCGACTTTTATTTCCCAATAAACCATTTTTACCTTCTAAATCAACCCGTTTGGGATGAGGTTTAGCCCATTCTTTAAAATCTGGTGGTACTCTATACAATGGATATTTGTAAGCGGATGTTCTCACACGGCTGGCAGTATACTCAGGCTCGTAATAAGCAGTAAATTTAACAGTACCCTTGCCATCGTTACCTACAGACTGGTAAAAAACAAATTCCCGATAAACGGCAGCTTGTAATTCTGCCGCTGACTTAGAACTAACAACCAGTTGTCGGAAGCGTAACAAACTCCGACGTACCCGATCTAAGCTAATATCTTTGATCGGGTAATCAGTATATATTGTAGCTGCTTTATTAGTTCCCAGATAACGCAAGCTGTTATCAATGGAAGCTAACAAAGCTTGGCGATCGCCATTGTTACCCCATAGTTGTTCATCCCAACCCAAGCAACCTTGAGCATTACAAGCAGTTTCCGGGCTGATCGGTTGCAGTGGTGGTAAAACTTCAGGAGTTATCGGTACTGGTATCTGCTGAGGATTTGTAACTTGAGCCACAACAGACAAAAAGGGATTTATAACAGCAATTCCCAGACTCAAGGAAAACAAAGCAAGGGTTTTTTTCATCATCTCTCAATACTAGAATTAAAAATTGGTTCTACCCGAATCCCTACAATCCGAGCAGGGCGTACCACCATATATTCGCCTTGAATATTCTTAATCGGTACGCTAATAAAATCATTAGAAGCGGACTTTGGTACAAGTTCACCACTATACCATTTCTGAAACTCCTGAATAGTCGGAAAGCGCACTTCTTCTCGATGACCACTTTCTAACAGGAGGTAGACGGCATATTCGTTTGGAGTTCTAGGCATAAATTCACATGGTTTTTAATACATCCAACCTATTGTTAACCACGTTAGACACCATTGAAAAGGGTAATCCATTTTGGATTTTAGATTTTAGATTTTGGATTGTAGTAGGTGGTTCACTTCCTTTCGCATCATTTCGCATCATGACGCTTCCTTCAAGCGAAACAGTTCCCAGGATATACAGCAATCCTAAATTAATCGTGATAGCGCAGCTTGGTGTTAGCCATACAATAAGATCCCCGACTTCTTTTTTATCTTGTAACTAAATTATGAATTGATCTAAAACGTCGGGGATCTACGTGTAAGGTTAAGTAGGTCGGCGTTAAAAATTGTTGTTATCACAAGGCAGCTATGCTGGAGGAAAGAAGTTTTTAGGCAACTTTACCTTTCCTTACATACTTCTGTTTTTTTTGCGCCTTTCTAGTTAATCGCTGGAAAAAAAAATCAAAAAAACAATTTGAATCGTGCTAATTGATTTTCAATAGTCACGGTGAGGATTTTATTCAGTTCCGCTCCGTCCATAAATTTTAAAATTTGCTGCGTGGGTAAATCAAAGGGAAATTGACCCTCTAATTCTGGACGTTGCTGATGTGCTAGTAATATCTGTTCAGACTTCTTACTTTCCATCGCATAACCAATTTCTATACACACATTAGGACAGGGAATTAATTGACAGGTTTCTTGTCCGTCAATGCTTGTAATTGGTGTGGTATCCGCAATAAATAATAAACTCTTACGGATTTTTCCCATTAGGGTACGGTTCAACCGCAGAGGTGCATTGCTGGGACGGGATGATTCTATTAATGTTAACGGTAGACGGGATTTCCTATTTAAAATTTTCAAAGTTTCTTGCAGTTCTTCTCTCAGTAAATCACTGGCTTTTGCATACTCGGTTTGATAACAGAAAAAAATCGTTGGTTCTAACTGCGCTAACAACGTCTGTTTAGTCAAATAAATTTCATGACTAATTAAGTCAATGTTAGCTACACAATAACCACCGCTACCCTCAATATAAAATTCTATATTTTCACCTTCCAGATAGCGCCTAAACCAAGTTGATGTTTTCACATCATCACTATCTTCTAAAAAATCGGCACGCAATCCTGATTTGAGCAAGCTTTTCTTACTCAGACGAATGTCTGGAGGACGTTTTTCCAATTCTGTAATTGGCTCATAATCCTGTAGATACCACGCTCTGAGCGCAATAATTGACATAAATCGCTATTTAAACTTTCTTTTTCTATTCAATTGTAGTACAAACTTACCTATAGGAGTGGGGACTGGGTAATAATTGATAATTATGAATTATGAATTATGAATTACAAACGACAACACCCAACATCTACTAGCTTGATTTCTCCCTCCTCTTGTTTATTCTAGCCAGGGATAAACTACCTTTCATCACCTTGATCAACAAGTAATGAAAACCAGTTACATTGCCCCCTGATTCTCAATAATTTGAGGGAATATAAGCGTTCGCGTTGGGTGTTGTGTTCTTTTGACGAGACAGATAGGAATTTAACAGCGTTTTAACCTCTTACTACTTTTCTTTTCGACTCTAGCTGTTTGATCTGCCAGGGAAGCTTTTTTCTTTAGCTTCAATTATTAGAATAACACCTCTAAATTTGGTTGGAGATATTTGCAACTAAACTTTACTTTTCCAGGAAAAATAAGTAAAGAAATATTTAGCAATCAGCTTCATCAGCGAGTTAACTAATGAGTTAGTAAGGGTTTATATTTTATTGATAATTAATAGTAATGACTCATTAAAATTTTAAGTTTTGAAACAACTCTCCTCACAGCATGATTTTACCTGTTCCCAAGC
>RDYJ01000108.1:0-9614 GCA_004293145.1 Nostocales cyanobacterium
TGGTTTCGTGATTTTTCTAATTGTCCGATACCTAGCAAGTAGACGACCTATATTTATCAATGCACTATTTTGTTATTCTGTCAATGCGTAACTCCTATATTCTATAAATTAATAATCATAAAATTAATCAAATCATCTGTATTCCATCTGTGTTTATCTGCGTTTATCTGCGGTTAATTAATAGACCTCTCCGGTAAATATTGTAGAGCGGAGAACCACTACCTATGGAACATCTCTATAAGGGTTTTAGGTCACGTATATTTAATTGACGAAGATGTCTAATGATGATGAGCTATTCTATGCAACTTGATTTTAAATTTTCTAGCCGCAAAATCCTGATCTTAAAGCGGGTGGCGGGAATCGAACCCGCATTATTAGCTTGGAAGGCTAAAGTTTTACCACTAAACTACACCCGCAAATTTCCAGCTATTTAAATATAACACAGCCTTCTTGAAATTGCAAGCCTTTATTGAGAATTAATTGGCTCAATTCTAATCCGCACATATAAATTGCTTAAATCTGGTTTTGAACCATCCTGATTATAAGCACCCACAAAGCTGTCTTGTTCAAAAATCTCATTCAGTGCTTGCTCATAGATGCTTTTTTCCCTACCGAGTGTAGCAGGTTCAATACTGATGACGATCGCTTGCAGAAAGTTGCCATTTTTATCAATTACTAAACTAGCTAGTATATTTGCTGGTTCTAATCCAGAATCACTGGGAAGAAAATTAAGCTCTAATTCCTTAGTACGACTTCCTTGGTATTCTGCCAAAACATCAGGTAAAGCGTCAACTCTTAATTTTTGTTCTTGTCTTAATTGCTCTACTTCATCTTTCAGTATAGGCTCAACATTAGCCATCACACCCCCTCCTGTGGAAACTGGGGAAGTTTCCGAAATTGGAGTTGGGGAAGTTTCTGAAATTGGAGTTGGGGAATCTGAGGGAATATCGTTTGGTAATAAAGTTCCCTTTCCTAGCTTGACTTCTTGACGACGGTTCCAAGGAAGATCATCTAAAGGAACTGTTTGTGTAGGTGTGGGGTGAGGTGTAAGTTTTACTTGAGGTGTAAATGTAGGTTTTGGTTTGGGTGTAAATTTTACTTGAGGCGTAAATGCAGGTGTTGGTTGAGAATCTATTGGTTGATTATTAACTTCAGTATTTTGGCTTTCACGCTGCCGGGAGATATTAAAGTTAGAATTTATAGCCTCATCATCTGGTTTTTCGGGAATAGTGGGCGTTGTTTGTGGTAAAGAAGCTGTAACCGAGTTTTGAGTTGAAGGGGAAAGTTTCGGTTTAACTGTTGTAGCTGTTGACTTGGGCTGAGTGTTTAACTCTGGTTGAGGTGAAATATCGATCAAATCAATAGCAATCTGATCTTGACTAGACTGAGGAATCCAAGGTCTAAATTGATCAGAAGATCGTAAATACCAAAATACCAACAAATGTAGGGAAATTGAACCTATAAACACGACGATCCACAAAAAAGGTGGATCGGTATGCCTATAATTGATCGGATCATCATGTATCTTAGAACTGGGTTTGACACTATTCATGCTTAATCAACCAGTAGAACTTTAGTCATTAGCTAGATAGCTATCTGATTCTGGTGTGACTACAAACGTGAGAACTGTTTCATCTATTCCTTTCAGTTCCAAGGGACTACCTTTAGTGATTTCTTCTTCCTGTAAATAATCTGCTACAGCAGCAGAAACTAAGATAGTACCAGGGACAGCAGCAGCTTGCAACCTAGCCGCAATATTCACACTAGGACCAATGGCTGTATAATCAGCACGTTCTGCACTACCAAACATTCCCACTACTGCTGTACCTTGATGAATACCACAGCGGAACTGTACACCATTACGCCCATCCGTTTCAAATATACCTTGTTCTCGCCAATGTTTATTTAAAGCAATTAGGGCGTGTTGCATTCCTCTGGCCGTATTGATAGCACGACGCACCTGTTCGTTGGGTGTGAGTTCTTCTGGCGCTCCGTACAAAGCTAGGATAGCATCTCCCATAAATTTATCCACAGTACCGCCATTGTTAAAAACAACTTTGGTCATGATTTCCAAATATTCATTGAGGACTTCTGCAACTTTGCGAGACCGGAGGGTATTGGATAGCTGGGTAAAACCCACAATATCACTAAACAAAACTGTCACTAAGCGCGGTTCTGGCCGCAAATCTAGGGATAAAGTTCCAGTTGCAGCTTTCTTAACTAACGCAGATGGTAAAAAGCGTTTGAGTACAGATTCTGTGAGGTAGGTGTTTAACTCCAAAACGCGTTTTTCATTTTCCTTCAAGGCTAACAGATTCCTGGCCTCGGCCAGAAGTTCCCGGTCATTAAATGGTTTAGCTAAATAAGCATCAGCACCATATTCTGTCCCCTCAATCCGGGTTTCTTCATCAGCCTTTGCTGTTAACAGAATCAGCGGTGTACCCCGCATTAGATCATCACTGCGGATCATCTGAATCATTTCCAGTCCAGTTACCAAGGGCATCATTAAGTCAGTGATAATCAAGCTAGGAAGGATTTCTCGTGCTAAATTATACCCTTCATAACCATTGCGAGCAGTAGCTACTTGATAGCCATTGTGACGCAGAATATCGGATACATAACCCCGCATATCTGGGTTATCGTCTACGACTAGGACTAATTGTTCAGTGTTAGAAAGAGTCTGAGTTTGTGAATTGGATTCTATATTTTCTAAACTAGCCGATAAATCTCTGGTAATCAGTTCTCTGCTATCTGCCGCTGACTCCAAGTGTTCTACATCAGCTAATTCGACATTGGCGCGACTGGTGTTTAGCTCAGATGGTGTCTCTAATACCTGGTCTAAAGGTAGGTGTGCTGCACCAGTCAATAGGCGGATGTTAAATTGAGTACCTTGTCCATAAACTGACTGGACTGTGACTTCGCCACCGTGTAGTTCTACTAATTCTTTTACCAGGGATAAACCCAATCCACTACCTTCATAAGTGCGATTTTCCGAGCCTTCAGCTTGACGAAATCGTTCAAAGAGGTGGGGAATTTGTTCGGGAAGAATGCCAATTCCTGTATCTTGAATTTGCAAAATACAGTGATTGCCGTCATTGAACAATCTAATCGTAATTTTACCCCCATCAGGAGTAAATTTCATAGCATTTGACAAGAGGTTGTAAACCACTTTGTCAAATTTTTCTATATCTAAGTAGACTGTTGGGCATTCAAATAAATCTGTTACAACTCTCAGCCCTTTTTTCTCACAGTAGAGACGAAATGACTCGACAATTTGGCTGACAAATTCGACCATATCGCAAGGGCGAAAACTAGGCTGCATTCTACCCGCATCTAGGCGTTGTAAATCCAGGAGTTGATTTACCAATCGTAAGAGACGGCGGGAATTGCGGAGAGCGATCGCACATTGAGCATAAGATAAACCTTCACTGGCTTCGACTGCTGACTCTAGGGGTCCTTGAATCAAGGTGATGGGAGTCCGAAATTCATGGGAAATATTCTGGAAAAATTCGGTTTTTTGTCTATCTAGTTGGATTAAACGTTCCGCTTGCTCACGAGTTGTTTGGTATAAGCGAGATTGCTGCACGGCTATGGCTGCTTGAGCCGCTACTGCTTTTGCTAGTTCAATTTCCGATGGTAGCCATTTACGAATTTGATCACCTTCCCTGAGCGTGATGCTACCGATACATTTACCATCAATTAGCAGAGGGACGACCATGAGCGATCGCGGGCGCATTTTTAATGGTAAATCAAAAGCCTGGACATCTGCGGAAGAGTGATTTATGTCCGTAATTACCACTGGTTCTTTAGTGCGTAATATTTCTTTTAAAATCGGATTTTTCTGGATAGGGGCTTGGGAATTAGATAAATGTTGAGTTAACGAGCGCCGATTTCTGTTGATGTTATTGGCAGGGAAATTTTCTAAATGTTTAGAACTGTCATACAAACCTACACATTGGACAAATTCATCTTCCTGAGTCCATAAAGAGAGAACACAGCCATCAACGTGCAGAGCTTGTCCCAATCTTTGAGTTATAGCTGCAAATATATCTTGTGGATCTAGACTAGAGCGAATTTCACTGGTAATTGTATTAATTAAAGCTTCTCGTTTAGCTAAAGCCTCTACTTGCTCATAAGCATAGGCTTGAGATAAAGCTAATGCAGCTTGATCAGCGAGAATAGACACCAACTGTACTTCTTCTTCTTCCCAGATGCGTAATTGAGAACATTGATGTAAAGCCAATACGGCTCTTAATTCTTGCTGACAAATCAATGGCACTATTAAGCTAGAGCAAATATTAGCAGCACTAAAAGCCGTAGCCCGTTCTTGATCAGCTTGGATGCGCTCATCACCAACTACATCATGAATTACCTGCACTTCACCAATTTCCCATACTGTCTGCGCCAAAAGAGACAATGGGGTAATGGAATCTAAATTTTCAGCCGATAAAGTTTCATAACCTGGATATGCTTCTGGTAAAGAAGAATTATGGTTCCATTCAGCCCATCTCTGTGGCTGCTGAACAGCTTGTTGAGCAGACTTTTGGTAGATAAACCCTTCATTGGCCAATTGGTTATCTTGGCAGGGACGTAACAGGCACACATCCACCTCCAACATATGCCCCACTGTATCGACAATGGTTTGTAAAATTTGTCGATAGTCTAGGGCGCTACGAATAGTATTAGTGACAGTATTCAGTAGGGATTCTCTACGTAGTGTGCGAGTGAGTTCGCGGGTTCTGGCTTTGAGGACATTGTGTGTATCCAAAGCTTGACGGACTACAGCTTTTAGTTCTTCAGCTTCCCAAGGTTTTGTAACATATTTAAAGACCTTGCCAGAGTTAATAGCTTCCACCAAGTCTTCGACATCAGTGTAACCAGTTAAAATAATCCGAATAATATCTGGGTATTGAGTTGCTGTAAGACTTAAAAATTCTGTACCGCTCATCATTGGCATCCGCTGATCGGAGATGATCACGGCGATATCTCCCTCTTGTGCCAGCAATTCCAGTGCCGCAGGACCAGAGTTAGCCCTCAGCACTTGATACTCGCGGTAAAAACTGCGGTATAGCAAGTCTAGGTTGTCTGGCTCATCATCGACAACCAAAATTTTTGGCTTTCTGTTTGCTTGTGATGTCATGCACCGCTTTCCTGCTGCAACGGCAGTCGGATAAAGAATAATCTGCTCAGATCAGGATCTTTCTGAATCAGGCAAGGTTTGAGCATTTCGACCAATAAACTGTTAGGCCACATGACGGCTAAGTATAAGAGTGTTTACTGAAAGTAATAGAAAACAATAGCGAGTATTAGAAGTGTGGATCAGTTCCGCAGAACTTTTGTTTTGATCGTTATTTTTGATTCATCATCTTGACTTGGACTGGGTAAATCTTTTCTCATCTCCTTTTATAACCTGCTAGTGCTACATAAGACCCTTTGATCTGGATCAAACAGCATTGAATGTGTATATTGAGTTTTCCCATTACAGCCGTGATACTAACACTTACAGGTCATTTTTTGTGATCCTGGTCATGGTAGACCTATGAATATGACATATAATAGCTATATTTAAAAGCAAAGTATACTATTAAACAAGTACCTCTTGCCAATTTAGTTATCACCAAGAAGAAAAAAGTTGAACACTGTCAGTTGACAGGTCACAAGTTTACCAATGACCCATTACTTATTACCCCTTCACAGCCATATCACTGCGAGATATTTGTTTACAAAAGTATAATAAAGTTGACAATTAACTGCACCCACACACTTAGCTGCTATTTTGGGGCATAATTTTTTTTCATCCCCGTTTCTATCCATTTGGGGTGAAAATTTGATTGTAAGTGAGCTATATTGTCAAAAAATCGGCATCCGATTTTGAATTGACCCCACTGATCAATCCGGGAGCTCATACCATCAAGAAATTATTGGTCAGGCTCTTGAACACTAATTGCAAATGTATACTTAAGCAAATTTTTGTTTAATCAACTTAATTTTTAACTAGCTTTGAAATCCTGGTTTTTTCACTCACATCACCAAAAGTCAGTTACAGATGCACGCATTTCTCATTCCTGTCAATTCCAAATCCGTGCAGCTACATCTGCTGATTTGCTGGGTATTGCCCAAATAATTGCCGAAAGCTTTCACTCCCAACAAGGTTTATGGGGCTGGGCTTTTCCCTTATTCCGTTTGGGTATTTACGAAGACTTAAGGCATCGTCTAGCCGCAATGACACCTCATCAAGTTTGTTTGGTGGCGGTTGATAATAGTCCAGGTGGAACTAATCAAATACTGGGAACTGTGGAACTGGGAGTGCGTTTCAGCGATAGTTGGGCAAATGTTCACAAGTCTTTTCCCTACTTGTCTAATTTAGCTGTTCACCCAAAATACCGTAGGTATGGCTTGGCTTCCAGTTTACTGATCGGTTGTGAACAAGTTTGTCAAGATTGGGGATTTGAAGACTTATATCTCCATGTCTTAGAAAATAACCATCAAGCTAGGCAGCTATATTTCAAGCTGGGATATCGGGTTTATAAAGTTGAATCTCATTGGCACAGCTTTTTCCTCTATCCCTCAAGGCAGATTTTCTTACATAAACATCTAACTGATGAAAGGAGTGTAGGTGTTAGGGGCTAGATTAGAAATAACTAGCCATCTTGTGCTGAGGTATAACATGACATAGTAACGCTTATTAATTACTTAACAGTTTGTGGCATTCCTCACAGTAACTTTGTATCCCAGATTTCATCTTCATCAAAACTTTAAAAAAAAACTTCTAGAGTTGAAGACAAATCTACCTCAATCCCATAGAATAGTGATTATTAATTTTAGAGCAACAATTTTTAGTTATCAATTTTAGTTGGGGTTTAAAGAGAATTCTTAGCAGGACGAGTATAATCAGCAACCTGACTTAATTAAACAGCTATTTCGTTGACGTTTTTTAGTGCATATTCATACCACCTTTATTAAAAGTTTGAGAAAACATGGATAGCGAACAACGCCGACGCTATCAAGCTGCTATGGTATCTACTTATTGCCCTGAAACTAGTTTCCTGGACAAACTTACCATGCGAGATGGAACTGAGCGATGGCGATGCTCACCGCAGGCATCGCACAGGTCTGATATTCTTGCTTCGTTGCATAGCGGAAAAGTTTTGATAGTTAATAGTCGTAAGCGCAATGGTTTAATCATCTTTAAACGCTATCATGCTGAGTTCGCCGGTCCTGGAGCATTAGTAGGCGGCGATTATGATAGCGATTGTCAATTTGTATTGCCTGTGGGCAATCTCTCCTTATTAACTTCTGAATCTCATGAAGATCGTCAGAAGGCTTATTTGATCAGAAGGCAATGGATTCGTTTAATCAAACAAATTACAGAAAATTCAGTTGCATCTCAGAGAGTACAAAAAATTCTTGAACAATTTGAGCAGTATTTTCCAGCAGAAATGGTTGCTGAATTGCCAGATGCTGCCTTTGCTATGTTAGTGGGTGTGTTGCCGCAAACGGTGGCAATAGTGCGCCGTTTGGGCAGCGATTTAGACGAGTGTGTTGATGATTATGAATAATTCATTATTTCAAATTGGCTATTGCTGTTTGTAATCGGGTTAGGGTACGAGCGTTTTCTGATTGCGTTCCTATAGTAATTCGTAATCCTCCAGGTAGTAAACGTACAAGAGTTCCTTGATTTCTCAGTGTTTGGTTGAGATTTTTTAAAGTAACATCTACTGGTTGAGCAATATCTGGTTTCAGACGTAGGTAAATAAAGTTAGTGTCACTAGCTGTAATTTCTAATGCTGGATGTGGAGATAAAGCAGCAATAAGTTTGCTTCTTTCACTCAAGGTTTCAGGAATAGAACTGAGCAAAAGTTGACGATTTTGTAAAGCAACTAAAGCGGAAGCAAGGGAAAAACTGGGTAAATTGTAAGGAAGACGGACTTTTTCTAAAATGGCGATCGCATCAGCATTACCTACACAATAACCCACTCGCATCGCTGCTAACCGGAAAGCTTTAGAAAAAGTCCGCAGCACTATCCAGTTAGGATGCTGTGCTAATTCTCCAACTAAGGTAGTTTGGCTAAATTCAAAGTAAGCTTCATCAATAACTACTAATATTTCCTCTGGTAGACTTTTTAACCATGCCAATTCGGCCGCAGTTAAGCAATTAGCAGTTGGGGAATTAGGATGAACAACAAAAACTACCCGAATAGGAGGATTTTGTGTTTGTTCAATGGCAGATTGTGCGGCTTTTAAATCTATTTCAAAATTGCTTTCATTTCTACCTACACTCACCACAGGAATACCCAGAGTTTGTGCCAAAATCCCATACATGGAAAAAGTGGGATTGGCAACTAAAATAGAACCTTCTCCCCCCAAACAAGTGGCAATTAACAAAGAACGAATCAGTTCATCTGAACCACTACCTACAGAAATATGAGCAGCAGTGAAATCGGCAGATGAAAAGTTAGCTGATTCATTGACATATTCAGAGATCGCTTCTTTAAGTGTCTCATGTCCACCATCAGGATAACGATTACTTTCTATAACTTGTTGAAAATTCCACGCCAATTTTTCTTTGATATCTGGTGGCAAATCATAGGGACTTTCATTAGTATCCAGCCGATCAAATTGCATGGCAACTGGTTCTGCTGTATTACTACTGGGGTGAGGTTTATAAGCAGTAAATTGAGATAAATCGGAACGAATAAATGGAAGCATAATTTATCAGTTGTCAGGGAATAGGGAACAGGGAACTCTTAACAGGGAACTCTTAATAGGGAATAGGGAACTCTTAACAGGGAACAGGGAGATGGGGAGGAAAAGATGTTTCCCAATCACCAATCACCATTACCCAGTTGGCAAAAAGAGCGAATGGCTTGCCAAATCTCGGATGTAACATTTCCCAAAGCGTGATCACTGTCTAATTCTATTAATTTTACCCAAGGACGGGAAACAGCAAAGTCTCGACTAGCTTGAATAGGGATGACTTCATCTTGTTGACCATGCAGAATCAGGGTAGGAACAGGACGTTGTAACAAATTTTCCTGGTATTGAGCAGCATCTGTCAGAAAATTGTAACTTAGGGGTAATTCTCGCCCTTCCCCATAGTGATGCACTAAAAGATATTGTTCTTGTTGCCAAAGTTTGATTTTTTCTTCCCCTAACTTGGACAACCAATGGGATAAAAATCCAAAAGCTGGTGCTAGTAAAACTAAGCGTTGCACTTGTGGGTTTTGTTGTGCCAAATGAGCAGATGTCAAACCTCCCAAACTGGAACCAATCAGAGTTACAGGTATAGAATTATCAGGAAATTCAGTGGTTACTTGATGTAATTGTCGAGTGATGCTCAGATGGGAAAAATCACCAGCATTTAAATCGGGAATTTTCAGCTTGATCTGAATTTGGGCAAAGCGATCGCTCAAATCCTGTGCTTTTTTGGATTTAGGACCAGACGCAAAGCCGTGAAGATATATGTATGAAGTCAAAATGAACTACTGTAATTACTTTAGTTAATTGTTGCCGTTGCCACCGCCTTGGTTGCCCCCACCTTGGTTGCCACCGCCTTGGTTGCCCCCACCGCCTCCAGGGTTGCCCCCACCGCCTCCAGGGTTGCCGCCTCCAGG
>RDYJ01000108.1:9683-27221 GCA_004293145.1 Nostocales cyanobacterium
CGCCTCCAGGGTTGCCCCCACCGCCTCCAGGGTTGCCCCCACCGCCTCCAGGGTTGCCCCCACCGCCTCCAGGGTTGCCCCCACCGGCTTCAGGGTTGCCCCCACCGCCTCCAGGGTTGCCCCCACCGCCTCCAGGGTTGTTACTTTGTCTATTTTCGCGGATGACTTCTCCTGTTCTGACAAAAGAATCTATAGGACCACGAGGATTGTTTCTAATAGAGTCTCTTCCTAAATTGTCTCTAGAAGGACGGTTAATAGATTTTTGTTCTTGCCCAAAATCTCTATTGTTAGAGTTGTTGTTATAGTTATTGTTGGAGTTATTATTGGAGTTATTATTGGAGTTATTGTTAGAGCGATTAGAAGAACCAAGAGCATTAGCATTTTTATTTAAAAAAGATGGGTTGTCAATTGTACCCTGACCCCTGATGGGTTTTTGTGCTGCTACAGCTGCGGCTGTTTCAGCTTGAACACTTGCTAATGCTGTATCTGCTGTAGATGTAGCATTTTGTTTGGTCAAATCTAATCCACGTACCAAATTACTCTGTTCATAAAAATTTCTCAGGTCAAAATCGTATAACCCCTGAAATTCACCTTTAACTACAACCATTAATTGCCCGGCTTCCAGAACTAAGCTTTGGGAAGCTTGCTGGTTAGCAACTTCAATCCCACTATTTGTCAAAGCACCAACAATTGTAGTTTCAGTTTCCGGGTCATAACGAACAAACAATGCTGAACCGCGAATTGCTGCTGCTGCATTTGGTGTCTTAATCCGTGTTTGTCCTCTTCCAGGTGGAATCAGTAACAAAACAGTCCCGTTAGATAATGTAAAATCCCGTGTTTGGGGTAAAAATTGAAATACGGCTTGTTCCCCAACCCTTGCTACAGAACCATCATTAAAGCGCAAATCTGCAAGAGAAGAACGACCAGTAGATACACCATCACCAGGATTGATCGTATCTAATCGACGTGCCGGACGTGTCTGAGAATTATTTTTAGGTATCAGCTGCACCATATTACGGAGTTCTTGGATCTCCGCTTGCGTTAGAGGAGTTCTGGCATTTGCTCGATTGGTAACAGAAAAGGCTGTAACTATACATAATCCCAACAGCACGCGTGGTAAAAATTTATTTAACATAACTAACTGATACTCCCTGTATTCAGATGGTAATCAATATCTGTCAATCTTGTAATATTTTGGTTAATTATTGTGGTATTTTGTAGTACGTTTAACTATCTTATTGTGTTCATGGTAAGCTTATTTACATCAAAAAAAACAGTTACATTTACTGAATTTTTGATTAAATCTATGTGAAGCACAAGAAATGTACCATAGGTTGTGTATAAAATTAAATTGAATAGGGGTTAATTAACAGATTCGGTTTTACCAATATCTATCATCAACTGATTTTGCTAAATGCGATTAATACCAAAGATACAACCCAAGAGCAGAAAAAATTTGTTGCTGGCAATTTTGTTAGCTTCTAGTGCTGGACAATGGTATTGCATGGGTATCAACAAAGTCTGGTCTGCCCCATCACAGACAATATCCCGTCAAGATAACTCAGCATCAAATCTAATATATTTAACCTCAGTAGAAGCGACTCAGGAAAAAACTGAGATACCCATTATATACTTAGAGACACCAAAACCTATAGACAAAGTACCAAATAAAACTCATGTAACCTTAGCAGAAGCAACTCCCCAAATTAATGAGTCACAAATTATATTTCTAGAGATACCCACAAATATAGAATCACTAACGGATAAAATCAACCGAGAGCAAACGAACTCCGTAAAACCTACAATTGAAACTGATGATATTCCCCCATCATTTTCTCCATCAGCCGCGCAGTTGTTAAATGAACCGATTAGAGATAATTCTGAAAATACACAGAGATTTGCCCAGCAATCATCAGAGCAAGAAGAGTCTCCTTTTCAACCCAATGAAGAGCAGGAGTTAAGGTTAAGAGTACGACCAAGACCGCTAGAAGAAATACCGCCTCCTAGACCAGAAAAACCAGCAGAACAGTTTCAACCTATCGGCTATTTAAGAGGTTATGTTGGCTACTTTCAGTCAAGTAATATTTTTGCTGCAAATGAAAATCAGATTAATGATGGTTTAATTTATTCTGGACTGACACTAGCTTCGGCGTATTTTCCCTTGAGTCCTACAACCTATTTAAACGCCTCTATTGATGGTAGTTTGATTTACTATCTTGATCAATCACAGTTCGATTACAACCAGGTGAGATTTAACCTGGGTATTTATCAACAACTGTCGCGGGAAATGTATGCAGAATTGAATTTTAGTAATCAACAGTTATTCTATGCTAACAATGGTGATTTCTTTGCGGCTGGCGATCGCTTTCTCAATGAAAATTCTGTACAGTTATCTTTAGGAAGAAGGGACAACCTTACAGATAAGTTGATATTAGATAGTCTCTATGAATTCAGTGCTAACTTTTCTGACCCTGAAACAAGAAGTCGGTTAGTTAATTCTTTGTTGTTTTCTTTAAGCTACTCTTTACAAAAACCCTTGCAAGTTGGTTTGAACTACCAGTTCACCTTATCAGACTTTACCCAACGTGACAGAGAAGATCAGTCTCATCGTTTATTTGCACATTTAAATTATCGCACTTCGGATACAAGTAATATTTATTTACAGGGTGGTGTTAACTTAGGCGGTTCTACCACCCCTACTATTGATTTTTCTGGTTGGTATTTTAGTGTAAATTACGGTTTTGAGATAGGTAGGTTTTAAAAGTTAGTAGGGAACAGGAAACAGGGAACAGGGAACAACGAAGAAATTTTATTTTTCGGAACTTCTGAATTCTTACCTAATACAGCAGATTGTAGATCAATGAGGTACAAAGTCTAACTTCAAAGCCAGACAAAAAGCTAGTTTTACTCCTGACTCCTGACTCCTGACTCCTGACTCCTGACTCCTTACCTAATAACTGATCCAATCACTCCAACTACCAGCATAAAGTTTACCTGTGGAAATTCCAGCTAGTTCTAAAGAAAGTAAATTGACACAAGCTGTAACACCAGAACCACAATAAACTATAATTTCCTTAGTTGGTTGTAGTTGTTCCCATCTTTGACGCTGTTCTGAGGAAGGAAGTAAAAAACCGGAAGCGTCGGTGACTTCTTGCCAAGGATAGTTTACAGCACCGGGAATATGACCAGCAATTTTATCAATTGGTTCTCTTTCTCCACGATAGCGATCGCTCTCTCTTGAATCTACTAAAATTACATCAGGACTATCTTTGAAATTTTTAACATAAGTATAATCTACAACTTGTTCATCTTTCAACTGAGGGGTAAAAGTTCCTATTTTCGCTGCTGGAATTATGTCAGAAATAGGATAACCTGCTTTTTGCCAACCTGCAAAACCACCATCTAAAACAGCTACTTTTTCATGTCCTAAATAACGCAATAACCACCACAAACGAGATGCAAAGGCCAAACGCGAATCATCATAAGCGACTACTAAAGTTTCTTGAAAATTAATCCCAATATTTGCTAATTTATCAGCTAAATTATTGATGTCAGGTAAAGGATGTCTTCCCCCATGTTCACCAACAGGACTAGATAAATCTAGATTTAAATCTAAATAGTAAGCTCCTGGTATATGATTGATTTGATATTGGTTTTTTCCTAATTGTGGATCAGCTAAAGAAAAACGACAATCAACAATTACAATTCGGGAATCGTTGAGATTGTCAAATAGCCATGTGGGAGAAACACAGAATTTATGAATAGTCATAGGGAATAGGTGACAGGTGAATCTTGAAAAGTGACTTATGAATATTTAACTGGGTGTGACAATAAAAATGTTAGATACAGATAATTTTACACTGCACCTTACAAAAGATGGTTCTTTTACCTTCTTTTCTCAAGAATTTAATGAAGCTTTTCATAGTCATCATGGAGCAAAACAAGAGAGTTATCTAAAATTTGCATTTCCTACCCAAGTACAGACAGTAGCTAAGAAGGGAATAGTCAGAATCTTAGATGTTTGTTATGGTCTAGGATACAACACAGCAGCCGCTTTAGAAGTAATTTGGCAAGAAAATCCTACTTGTGTTGTGGAAGTCATAGGTTTAGAACTAAATCCCGAAATTCCCAAAGCAGCGATTAACCAACATATATTTAATGATTGGGATGACGAGTATAGAAACATTTTAACCGAACTGGCGTTTAAACACCATTTACAAACTAATCGCTTGCAAGCCAAGTTACTTATAGGTGATGCTAGAAAATCAATTCAGGAAGTACGCGAATCTGGTTTTTTAGCTGATGCTATTTTTCTCGATCCCTTTTCACCTCCCCAATGTCCACAATTATGGACTGTGGAATTTATACAAAAGGTAGCCTTATGTTTACATGAAAATGGTTTACTAGCGACTTATTCCTGTGCTGCTGCTGTACGTACGGCGCTTTTAGCTGCTGGGTTGGTCATAGGTTCTACCACACCAGTGGGAAGACGCACTCCTGGTACTATTGCAGCATATTCAAAAAATAGAGAAAAAGACATTACAGACATTTATCCTCTTTCGCAAGGGGAAACAGAACATTTACAAACTCGCGCTGCTATTCCTTATCGAGACTCTTACCTAAGTGATACTGCTGAATTAATATTAAGCCGAAGGCAACAAGAACAACAAACCAGTCCTTTAGAACCGACCTCAAAATGGCGCAAACGATGGCTAAGACAGGGTTGAGATCAGATAAAACGCATCTAATTTAAATATTAGGGCGGGCAGGGATGCCCACCCCACAAGAGTTAGACTTATTTGGTTGATACAATTTAAATGCGTAAGTAAGTCGGCTCAAAAAAACAAGGTATGTAACAAAATGTAAAATTTCTGGTAGTCTCTTGCCTCTTGCATGATTGCCTTTTGCCTTGCCATAACGACAATTTTCAACGCCTACCTACTTAATTAACTGATATGATTTAGCCTTGAATCTCCAAATCACAAAAGCATTTATTGTCATTCACTGATAGTTAATTATGGTTGTTGTAGCAATTCTCGCGGCTGGAAAAGGTACAAGAATGAAATCAAATCTACCTAAAGTTTTACATTCTTTGGGTGGAAAATCCTTAGTTGAGCGCGTTATTGAAAGTGTCGAACCTCTTGCACCTGAACGTAGGTTAGTAATTGTTGGGTATCAGTCTGAAGAAGTGAAAACTGCTTTGACTGAAATATCTGAAGTGGAATTTGTGGAACAAACTGTACAATTAGGTACAGGTCACGCTATTCAACAATTACTTCCTCATTTAAAGGGTTACACTGGGGATTTATTGATTTTAAATGGTGATGTGCCTTTGTTGCGAACTGAAACTCTGAAAAACCTGTTACAAATTCACCAAGAAAATCAAAATTCCTGTACTATTCTCACAGCAAATTTAGCAAATCCCAAAGGTTACGGACGGGTTTTTTGTGATCGTGACGGTGTTGTGCAGCAGATGGTTGAGGATAAAGATTGCACTCCTGAACAAAGAAAAAATAACCGTGTAAATGCTGGGATTTATTGTTTTCGTTGGTCTGATTTATCAAAGTTTCTGCCTCATTTAGAAGCTAATAATGCCCAAAAAGAATATTACCTCACTGATGCTGTAACTCAAGTGGGAAAAGTCATGGCTGTGGATGTGGAAGATGACCAAGAAATTTTGGGAATTAATGATAGATTGCAATTAGCAACTGCTTACGATATTTTGCAGAAACGCATTAAAGAAAAATGGCTTTTAGCAGGTGTGACGCTGATTGATCCTGCAAGTATTACAATTGATGAAACGGTAGAATTACAGCCAGATGTGATTATTGAACCTCAAACTCATTTACGGGGGAAAACTTTGATTAAATCTGGTAGTCGTATTGGACCCGGAAGTTTAATTGAAAATAGTCAAATAGGTGAAAATGTCGCTGTTCAATATTCTGTAGTTACAGATAGTTTTGTAGAAGCAGGAACAAAAATAGGACCTTATGCTCATTTGCGTGGCCATGCTGAAGTCGGTGCTAATTGCCGAATTGGTAATTTTGTGGAGTTGAAAAATACCCAATTAGGCGATCGCACTAATGTATCACATCTCTCATATTTGGGTGATACGACTGCGGGAACTCAAGTAAATATTGGTGCGGGAACAATTACCGCTAATTATGATGGAGTGAAAAAACATCGAACCAGAATAGGCGATCGCACCAAAACCGGTTCTAATAGTGTTTTAGTTGCACCTATTACTGTGGGAAATGATGTTTATATCGCCGCAGGTTCAACGGTGACGGAAGATGTGGAAAATGACGCGTTAGTAATTGCGCGGAGTCGTCAGGTAGTTAAACCAGGTTGGAAGCGAAAAACTGAATAATTCATACAGCAGAATATGGCTTACGTGACGCTATGCTATCAGGAGTCAGTAGAGACGTTCCGCCGGAACGTCTGTACAGAAGTCAGTAGAGACGTTCCGCCGGAACGTCTGTACAGGAGTCAGGAGTAAAACTGGCGAATGTGTATAGGTTTCAATTTAGATTCTGTACCTCATTGATCTGCAATTTGCTAGAATTCAGAATTCGTAATTCGTAATTAAGAGGGTAAAAGCCCCTACTAATTGCAATTACGAATTTTTTTAACGTTTTGTAGGGTTTGTAGGGTGCGTTGCTTCGCACAAAATTTTGAAATCATATTTAGGTAATTCTGTCAACTCGTAATATCAGTAGCTTTACAAAAGTTATTTGCCTTGTTACAGTTCTTTACAGAACAAATAAACTGCTAATTAAAAAACTGCATAAATTTAAGTGCGTTTTTTTTATTAACTATCAAAGATAAAGCTTTACCTTTACCTTTGGGTTCAACTAAATATTTATGTGCATAACAGTCCCTAGTCTAGCTGCGGCTTCTATGTAAATAGACTTAGTTTTTGCCAGCAGTTTTGACAAGAAAAGTATCAGCTTGAAGATTCTACATAGGAATTTTGAAAGCCGCTAATTAACAAACATTATTGGAGATTTTGCTCATGTCTTTGACCATCCAATCCGCGCAAAGTATTTTTTCTAACACTCAAGTTCCTAGCTTAATTCCAGCGACGATCGCCTTATTCGATCAACTGAATGTAGATGATCAACTAGCATATCTTTGGTATGCTTACACAGAAATGGGTAAAACAATTACCCCCGCAGCACCAGGAGCAGCACGTCTGCAACTAGCAGAAAGTTTGCTCACCCAAATTAAGCTCATGTCTCCTGAAGAACAAACAAAAGTTATGCGCGATCTTGCTAGTCGTGCTGATACTCCCATCAGCCGTTCCTATGGGTTCTTCAGTGTTAATACCAAGCTGGCTTTCTGGTATGAGTTAGGAGAATTGATGAAACAGGGTGTTGTCACTCCAATTCCAGTTGGTTATCAAATGTCTCCTGGTGTAAAAGTGGTACTAGAAGCAACCCAGAAACTTGATCAGGGTCAGCAAATCACCGTACTGCGTAACACCGTAGTTAACATGGGGTTTGATACTTCTGAACTTGCACCCAGCAGTTACCCAAAAGCCGGTGTAGAAGAACCTGCTTTCCAACGGACAACTCCTAGTATTTCTTCAGTCAAGATAGATGGTGTTACAGAGCCAGCAGTATTAGGCTACATTGAAGCCATGAACGCAGATAACTTTGATGCTGCGATCGCTTTATTCACTGCTGATGGTGCGCTGCAACCACCATTTCAAAAACCCATTGTGGGAACTGCGGCGATCGCCAAATATATGCGCGAAGAAGCCCAAGGACTAAATATGATGCCCCAACAAGGTATTTGCGAAGTTCGAGGAGATGGCTCTAAACAGCTAAAAATCACAGGTGTAGTGCAAACACCTTGGTTTGGTGTCACCGTAGGTATGAATATTGCGTGGCGCTTTTTGATCAATCCCGAAGGAAAAATCTTCTTTGTCGCTATTGATATGCTGGCATCTCCCCAGGAATTATTACAACTGACTCGCGTGTAATTAAATAGGCTGCTAAATAGGCAGCTGTAGGAGAAAAGGTGGGAGCAAATTTGCTCAAAAACCTCTCTCCTACAATTTAGCAATAACCAATCAATTCGCCATCATTCCATTCCAGGGTATCGCCGATGGTGTCGCCATTGTGATAAGCAGCAAGTAATATTTCGCTGGTTTTACCATAGGATATCGCTCCAGTAGCATCAAGAGCGATCGCACCAAAATCCCGTTCATTTTTACTCGCTTCAGTAAATGAACGCAACATCGCCTCTTTCAAAGACATTCCGTCACTAACGCGGATAACAATCTTGGCTGCTAAACACTCATCAATGATATCTTCGCCAATACCAGTGCAACTAACCCCTGCATATTTAGTAGCATAGTTTCCTGCTGGCATCGCAGAATCACTGACTCGTCCAATGCGCTCAAAGCCTTTACCACCTGTGGAAGTACCAGCAGCTAATTGACCATAGCCATCTAAAGCCACTACACCAATTGTACCCCGTCCTGCATTAGAGCTTTCTGCCAGTTCCGGTTCAGCGACGACTCCGGCCATAGTCCTTTTAAAGTTATCTTCCCGTTCACCCATCCATTCTTTCAGCCGCAAATCAGTTAAAGCATTGTAACTGGGAATTTGTAGCTCTCGCGCTAATTCCGCTGAACCGTAATCAGACAATACTCTATCTGGGGACTTTTGCAGAAATAGCGCCATTTCAATCGGGTTTTTTACCCGTGAGACATTAATTACACCACTAAACCGCCCTGATGTTCCATCCATTAAAGAAGCACTCATGCGGATTTGACCATCAGATTGCAAAACAGAACCTGTACCAGCATTAAAGCGCGGATTATCTTCCAACATTTGGCAACCCCGGACTACAGCCTCGGAAGCAGTTGCACCTGTTACCAAGAGTGAGTAGACTTCCTCTATGATTTTAGTCAGCGAGTTGCGTACTGATTGTAATCCGCCTTTCCCATGCAGAGAACTACCAGCCCCACCATGAATAATTAACTTAGGTTGTACTTGTAAGGTCATTTATTTGTTTCTGTCTAGCTTTAACAGTTATTAGTTATCAGTTATCAGTTATCAATTGTCAATTATTTTCCTAGTCCCCGGTCTCCAGTTCCTAGTTGCCTTGAGCCTGAGAACGACGACGACGACATCTTTCTGAACAATATTTAACTTCATGCCAACAATCTTCCCATTTTTTCCGCCAAGTGAAGGGACGTTGACATACTAGGCAAATTTTTTCAGGTAAATCAGATTTAGAAACTCTCCGTCCCATATAGATTTTCAATTTGAGAATGTAAATCAGTAGAAATTTCACCCAAAAATCAACTATTCAGCGGTTAACCGACTTCTTCTTTCTGACCAATAATTCCTTGATGATACAAGCCGGATTTATCCGTGGGGTCAATCCAAAATCTAAAATCCTGTTAGAGGATGACTCCTGCCACATTTGCTACTAGCTAAATGGTGCAGTATTGCCAAAAGTATTTCCTACGGTATTACTGAAAGTATTGCCCTCAGAATGCTGAGGCGCTAAAGGCAATATTAAACGACTGACTACTCGATTATCAGGTAATGTATACATCTGCAATTCACCGCCCAACAGATTGGTTAAGTTTTTGCAAATCAGCAAATGTAAACCTGGTGGTTGGTTGAGATGTGGGGAAGTGAATACATCATCCACAGTATTTGTATTTAGCTCTGACAATAGCTGTGAATCAATTGTGCCATTATCTGTAATTGATATTTCTATTAATCTTTCGTCTAATTGCCGACACCAAATATCAACTCTGTCACCGATGGGAGAACGTTGACAGGCATTAAGTAACAATTCATAGACAACTAATTCAATTTTCATAATGTCGCCAGCTATCGCCAATGGAGTTGAAGTAGCAGTAACAGGCTCTCCAGCTAATGAGGTAGTTTTAGGTAATTCTGACTCTTCCATTGACTTTGCCCCATGTACACCTATCCACAGTTGTTGCTGCTTGGCTAAATGATCTACTCGTTCCATAGCTCGCTTTAATAAATTGGTAATTGACATAGTTTCCCAACTTAAATGCAACTGCCACTGTTCCTGTTTGATCACTCCGGTCATAGAGTTAGTAATATAATTTAACTGCCTCAACAGGAGCTTGTAACGCATTTGCGTCAGTTCATTACTGGGAATACCCAAGTCACGAATCTGAGACAGCACCGACGTTGACATTCTATAAATTTCTTCTAGACGACGATGTTTATACCAGTTGAGTTTTCGTAATACTTCAGTCTTGTCTGTGAGCCTTTGGGTCGCTTTGTGTTGACTTTGCCACCAAGCCAATTGAGAAATCATGGTGATTGTAGCATTGAGATTGAGTTCTGACCATTGGTGTTCTCCATAATCTGCTAGTAATACTATAGATGTAGGTTGAGAATCATTTGTAGTACGTAATGCCATCACAAAAGCTCGCCCATTTTCAGGAATAGTTAACCATTGTCTGGTTTCTGGCGGCAAATCACACGCGCTGAAAATCAAGTAACCATTATGTGCCAATGCCAACTCAATCAGAACCTCTCTCTCAATGGAAATTGGCACATCTGTAACAACACCAAAGTGATCATTGTTAACTACACCGGGAATAATTGCCGCTTGTTCTTCACCAAGATTCCACGTTAAGATGATGGACATGGGACATTCTAAAACATTTGCTATCTGTTTCAGAGCAGTTGATGCAGTAGAGTCACTCTCAGCTTGGATGAGTAAATTTGGATATTCTTTAAATATTTGGGCAATTTTTTGTTGTTCTTGACTAATAATATTTAGCTGGTGGTTACGGATGATGACACCAAGAGACTGACTGACAAACCAGCACAATTCTTTTTGCAGCGTTGTCCAAGAGTGACTGCTGTCATGGGTAATAATGAGTAACACATCCGGCGAATTAGCCTGAATGCAGTTACAAATCAACAGCGATCGCACACCATTTTCTAACAATTGCGGATGCCAACTAAATAAACGGAGATCATGTTCTAAGGTGGTAATTTCTATCGCTTCCTTGGCATTTTGCAGCAGATGAAAATCCATTTCTGAGAGCGACGTGGCCGTAAATTTCCACTGTCGGCGATTAGTCGTGACAGTTTGGTAAACAGCTTGATAAATCTCTTGCTGGGGGTCATACTCTAAAAGTAAAAAGCGCGTCGCCCCTAGTTGCTCTAAAAGTTCTCTGGCACAAGAATGTAAAACTTGTTGTATATCTTGCGCTTGATGTACAGCCTGGGCGAATTTGTAGGTCAGTTGTTGATTTTGTTGAATCTGTCGGAGAGTCGTTTCTGTGTTGTCTATTGGGACAGCTAAGGAAAGTAACCCCGCAGCACCTTGAACAAAACTTTTATCAGCTTGACTCCAAACTCGTGGTTCGCTGCTTTCTACAGCCAGAAAACCCAGTAAGTCTTTTTGCCAGATAATCGGGGCAGCTAGTAATGAGCGCACACCCAGACGTTGCAACAGCTTTTCTTGGAGATGACTTTTAAGAGAACTACCAGACTCACTGAGCCAGACTACTTGATTAACAGTTAAAGCATAATAGACATCACTCAACTCTTGTACTGTGATCCCTGCTGATGCTTGCTTATCTCCCCACTCCCGACCTATGTTCACTAGATGACTACTCATCCGACACCAAAAGTAGTTTCCTCCCCGTTCAAACCAGTAGATATTTGTACGGGAGGGAGAGATAAACTGATCGGTTGCCTCTACTGCTACTTCTAGCTTTTTATCCAGCTGATTGAGGGAGCGCAAATTTTCCAGGAGTTTTAATAATGACTCAGTGCCTGAGTGGTTGCCGCTGTCCTGATAATTTTTTTGTTTTTGGTTTTGATCTAGTACCACCCCCAGTTCGCCGATCACTATCAACAGTTTGGCTCTTGCTTCTCCAGTCACTAAGTATCCCCAGCGTTGTGAACCCAGTAAAACTACACCTAAACAGTTGTTTTTGGAGCGTATTGGTAAAATAATGGTCCCCTGGATATTGTATTTCGCCGCCACTTCTTGCCATTCCGGTGCGCGGACTTCCCCCCGTAAATTAGCTACACCTAAAGGACGCAAGTCAGTAACTACCTGCCCTAGTAAATTTCCAGGTTTGAGTAGAACTGATCTCTTCAGATAACTTGTCTCTCCATCAGGGGTTATCCCACCCTTACCGTGTAATTTTTTACTTTTAGTCTCGTAAAGACCAAGCCAAATAAATTCGTAGTCAAACTGTTTTCGCAAATAAGCAATTGTCGTTGTGATCAGAACGTCAACATCCTCTTCTTCTCTGAGGGTTTGGATCACTTTCCCCAAAGACAAGATTTGTTGCTCTGCTGCTATAGGCTTTTTTGGCTGACCCATCTGATTATCCGTGGACATAGGTTGTAGTAATATGATTGAAGATGCCCTGAAAACAATTCGGATTAATCCTGGATTTGGTATCTGGTAATTATTGTAATAATTGGTAGATGTTAACCTAATTTGGATATTTATAAAGCAGTAATTCGTCCTTTTTTATTTACTCTGGTAAAAACAGATCCAGAGTGGTTACACCAACAAACAATTCATAGTTTGAAATGGCTGTCAAAAACAAGCAATAATGCACCTGTTAGATGGCTAAATTCCCGTATACAGAAATATTTGTGCCTAGATGATACACGTCTAGAACAAAATTTGTTTGGATTAAATTTCCCTAACCCATTAGGTTTGGCTGCGGGATTTGATAAAGATGGAGTTGGTGTTAATTTCTGGTCTAGTTTTGGTTTTGGTTTTGCTGAATTGGGTACTGTTACTTATCATAGTCAACCAGGCAATCCAGCACCCCGTTTGTTTCGCTTACCGTTAGATCAAGCTGCTCTCAACCGCATGGGCTTTAATAATTCTGGTGCAGCTGCATTGGCGACCAGATTAACAATGCTAAATCAAAAACAATCTCAGTTAATACCCATCGGCATAAATTTAGGTAAGTCTAAAATTACACCTTTAGAAGCAGCCGCAGAGGATTATCTGCAAAGCTTTCGCTTACTCAAAGATTTAGGTGATTATTTTGTGGTTAATGTTTCTTCTCCCAATACTCCAGGATTGCGATCGCTCCAGGATGCAGCCATGCTTGGTCATATCCTGGACTTATTGCACACAGAAAACAATGCACAAAAGCCGTTGTTTGTCAAAATAGCACCAGATTTAGAATGGGAAGCGATCTCTGACATTATTAATCTAGCTAAAACCTATAAACTAGCGGGAATTATTGCCACCAACACCACCATTAGCCGTGAGGGACTAAAAACCCAAATCATTGAAAAAACTGGTAACACTCCCCAACAAGAAGCTGGAGGAATTAGCGGTGCGCCCTTACGCCAACGTTCTACCGAAGTCATTCGCTTTATTTACCAACAAACCCAGGGAGAGATCCCCATAATTGGTGTTGGTGGCATTTTCACCGCTGATGATGCTTGGGAAAAAATCACAGCGGGCGCAAGCTTGATCCAAGTTTATACAGGCTGGATTTATGAAGGACCAATGATGGTACGCCGCATTCTTGCCGGTTTGTTGACCAAACTAGAAGAAAACGGTTTAAATTCCATCAGCGAAGCTATAGGTATTGGTAATAGGTAATTGATAGCGGTAGAAGGCAGGAGTCAGGAGGGGCGAACGGCCGTTCGCCCGTACAGGAGTCAGGAGTCAGAAGAAGCAGGAGCGGGGGGCAGGGAGGGTTGCACAGAAGAAGATTTTTCCCTCTTGCTCCCTGCTAGAAAGCGCCTTTCCTTCTTCCCAATCCCCAATCCCCAATCCCCAATCCCCAGTCCCCAGTCACCGATACCTATTCTTCCACAGGGAAAAACTCCTTATTCCTACGAGAATAAGACCAAGCAATCCCATCTGGATCACGGCTACGACACCATTCTGAGAAATCTGGATCATTTCGTCGTTTGTAAACCGTGCTGGAATAAACACCCAGCCGCTTCGCTAGTTCAGATTGGATGAGAGAACCAAAAACTAACTGTTCTTCTAGAGGTTTTTTGACTTCCTCGTGACTGGGTTCGGTTAGGGATTCAGATTTAGACTCTGGTTCTGCTTCCTCCTCCTGGGGAATTGAAAGCGGTGGAGCTAAAAAGGAACGGGCAATTTTAGTAACTGGTTGAGCAGGAAGTTTTTCTACTGTTTCACTACTATCAAAAATATCACCCAGAATACTGGCAGTTATAAAGTAGTAGGAAGGACTCTCATTTTCAGAGTCTAGTACATTAGCACCAAATTCCTTAGCTTTGGCATCTAAATAGCGTTTTGCTACCTGTCCAGAAAAATCGCCCTTGATTGCCAAATCCATTGGCGTAATCTTTCCTTGGTTTGCCCGAATCAACTGATAGAAAAGAGGGTTAACCTGTTCACACCACTTTTCCCATCTATATTGCTGCCAAAGGTTTATGGCCATCAGCAGCACTAAGATAATCAGTAAAATTTTCCAGGTATTGACCACGAAAACAATCAGAAACGATATCGGCAAAATTAGAACGAGAAAACTTTTCCCGTAACTTTCTATTGTTTTTTCACTCATGCTGATTTCTGCCAAGTGAATTTTTACAAAATAATATTCTTATCTTGGCAAAAATTTGGACATTTGTTTGTATGTTTTGGCAAACTTGTGGCAAATTGTTCGACAAAAGGCTATTACACAGCTATATGTGACAGGGAAAAATTTTTTCTCCAGGCGTTTGAAATCTATAGCAGAAGCCAAGAGGCATTCTTGCCAAAAGTAAGGGTGAAACCTTTGCTATTCTTAGGTTTCAAGGATAAATAATGTCCTCATCATCATGGCTACAGCTATAGTAATACACATACTGCATCTGTGTTGCAATTTATTTTCTCAACTGAGTTAGCTTTTACCCGTAGCAGATAAATAAATCAGATGCGTTCACAGAAGGTTGGTGACATAAACAGCTAAAACGCAATCCTAGAAGTGTAGAATCGAGTCATAAATATTTATGCACGACCAATATATAGTTCTATCAATAGTTTGGATGCCCATATAAGTTGAAGTTGCTGTGAAATTGCCACAACAATAATTTTATCCTTGTTCCCTATTTATCAACGTGAGTTAAAATCCTGATATCTTCATAACTACCCATACAGGCATCACCTACATAGCTATTTATCATGTTTCAGTATCCCCACTTAGAAAAAGCTTTAAAACATCACTTTGGTTATGATCAATTTCGTCCTGGACAAAGGCAAATTATCGAAGATGCACTGCAAAATCGTGATTTAATGGTAGTGATGCCCACTGGTGGGGGTAAGTCTTTATGCTTTCAATTACCTGCACTGCTAAAACCAGGTTTAACTGTGGTGGTATCACCGTTGATAGCATTGATGCAAGACCAAGTGGAAGCACTGCGAACTAATAATATTTCTGCCACTTTTCTTAATAGTAGTCTCAATACTTATAAAGTTCGCTCTCGTGAAGAAGCGATTATGAATGGTAAAGTTAAATTACTTTATGTTGCGCCAGAACGTTTAATTAGTGATAGATTTCTACCGCTTTTAGATGTAGTTAAAGAAAAAATTGGAATTGCTAACTTTGCCATTGATGAAGCCCATTGTGTATCTGAATGGGGACATGATTTTCGTCCAGAATATCGCCAATTAATATTACTCAGAAAACGTTATCCCCAAGTACCTACTACAGCCCTCACAGCTACCGCTACAGATCGTGTCCGGGCTGATATTATTCAACAATTAGGATTAAAGCAACCAAGTATTCACATTGCTAGTTTTAACCGCCAAAATCTTTATTATGAAGTTCGTTCTAAAAGTAAAAGTGCCTATGCCGAATTATTAGAAATAGTCAGAGAAAATGAAGGTTCAGGAATTATCTATTGTTTAACCCGCAAAAAAGTTGATGAATTAACTTTTAAATTACAAAAAGATAAAGTTGCCGCTTTGCCATATCATGCTGGTTTAAGTGATGAAGAAAGATCCAAAAACCAAACTCGATTTATTCGGGATGATGTGCGGGTTATGGTAGCAACAATTGCTTTTGGGATGGGTATTAATAAACCAGACGTGCGGTTTGTGATTCATTCTGATTTACCCAGAAATTTAGAAAGTTATTATCAAGAATCAGGTAGAGCGGGAAGAGATGATGAACCTTCACGATGTACACTATTTTTTAGCTTTGGTGATGTGAAAACTATTGAGTGGAGTATTAATCAAAAAACAGATCCCCAAGAACAATTAATTGCTAAACAGCAACTAAGACAAGTTATTGATTATGCAGAAGGGACAGATTGTAGACGCACAATTCAATTAAGTTATTTTGGAGAAAGATTTCCTGGGAATTGTGGAAATTGTGATAACTGTCTTTATCCCAAACCTGTTCAAGATTGGACAATTGAAGCCATGAAGTTTTTATCTTGTGTAGCTCGGTGTAAAGAAAGATATGGAATGTTGTATATTATTGATGTGTTGCGGGGGGCGAAAAATCAGAAAATTGCCCTGAATAAACATGATGAATTATCTACCTATGGAATAGGTAAAGATAAAACAGTAGATGAATGGCGAATGTTAGGAAGATCACTTTTACATCAAGGTTTATTAGAACAAACTCCTGATGGTTATTCAGTTTTGAAACTTAACGCCTTGAGTTGGGAAGTAATGCGAAAGCAGCGTTCAGTTTCTATTGCTGTTCCTGTTGCTCAAAGAGTTAGTTTAGAAGATGGAAATGCTAAAGCTGCGGAAGTAGAAATTCTCATGAATAGATTGCGAATTCTCCGTAAACAATTAGCTGATGAACAAGCCGTACCACCTTATGTCATCTTTCATGATTCTACTTTAAAATTAATGGCGCAAGTCCAACCAAAAACCTTATATGAATTTGGTGAACTTTCTGGAGTAGGTAGTCACAAATTAGCCCAATATGGTGATAAATTCTTGGCAGAAATTCAAGCTTATAGCCAAGAACAAGGTTTACAAACACCAAAATATAATTCAGTTTATTACCCAGCAGTTGATAACTTCCCATCTGATACCGAATCAACCACATTTGAATTATATCAACAAGGTTTAACCATTGAGGAAATTGCCCAAGAACGTCATGTTAAGACTTCCACAATTATCAAACATCTATCGGATTTAATTGAAAAAAATCAACCTATAGATTTAAATCAATTAGTACCTATAGAACATCAAAAAAAAATCTGGCAAGTCTTAGAAGTTCTCGGTGATATTTCTCTTACACCTATTCGGGAAAATTTAGGACAAACCTATACTTTTGATGAAATTCGTTTAGTTAGAGCTAGATGGCGACGGGAAAAACGTAAAAAAGAGTTATCATAGCCCTACCCTCAAAGAGTAGGGACGTTATTTGGTGTGTGTAAATCCAATTGCTTTTATTCTTGGTGCAATTTTGGCTTGGGAAATTAAACTAGAGGCTTTTAAATTTATTTAAGCTGTTCCGCATTTAAACTGTATAACTTAAATAAGTCTAACTCTTGTGGGGTGGGCATCCCTGCCCGCCCTAATATTTAAATTAGATGAGTTTTA
>RDYJ01000242.1 GCA_004293145.1 Nostocales cyanobacterium
GCCAAAAAATCTATTGACAGCCAAACTTTATATTTATCACCGGCTGATTTTCCACCCAAGAAAATTTCTACAGCCCCAGTTTCATCAGTTTCTCCATAGCTAAAAGTATTTTCGCCATGAGTTTGTTCAAAGGTGCGACGAACTCGGTGAACAGCAATTTCCCAAGTTTGGCTGTCAATAGATTTTTTGGCAGCTTCGTCTTCTACTCCCGTAACTTCCCATTTGAGATTAGCGTCAATACGAATTTTGCCGGTGAACTCCTGGCTATCATATTTATAAGTGATATCTGCGGTGTAACCGGGGAAATTTTGATCCCAGGTGTAACGGTTTTGATATGCAGCCCGGAAAAGTTCTTGGGCAGAGATTTGAGTAACTGTCATGATGCTTGTCCTCTGGCTACGAGTGATAATAGCGTTTTATCGTTGATGATATTAGGATAGAGGTAATTATCGCAGTTCGCATAGTCCCCAAATGGGTACTCTTATGACTAAAACACTCCACGCCATTTTTGAAGCGATCGCTAATGTTGAAAATGAGCAAGAATTACAACAGGCTCTGATGGATACCATTGGCGACCATTTTGGTGTGCAACACTGGGGTATTTCTTTTCTGGATAATGAGTTATTAACATCAATAGAAATTCCTGAAATTCCTGCGGTTTGCTTAGAAGCTAACCCCATCGGGCGCTATGTTGTAGAACGTCATGCGCCCACCCATGAACAACTAATTTTATCACCAGAAGACTGGAAAAATTATTGTACCCGTCATGAACACGTTATGACTGGACCGATAGTTTGTGATGGTCGGTTAGTAGGAACTCTCAACTTTGCCCGTGACCCCGGAAACCCTCCTTTTAATGCTAATGATTTAGCTGATTTAAGTGCTTTATGTCTTCATTTATCAGCTAAAATTGCCACCCTCCGCGCACAACCCAAAACCTTGAAATCTGCTGTTAGCTGTCCCCTCACCGCTAGGGAATTAGAAATTGCGGAATTAGTCGCCCAAGGTTTAACAAATGGGGAAATAGCGGTTAAACTTTGGATTACCCAAAATTCTGTTAAACAAGCATTGAAAAGAATGTTTAAGAAATTAGGAGTTTCTGCTCGTGCGGAAATGGTAGCGAAACTGCAAGATAAATTCGTAATTCGTAATTAAGAATTAATCATCAGTTTATTCATGTTCAAAATCCGTAGAAGAGAGTGGTAATTTCATTTTGAGTTAATGAATGTATTTCTTCCTCTGCGTCTCTGCGCGAAATCCCTCAAAACTACAATAAACCCCGATAACGAATAAAAATCAAAAGCACTGCCCAAGAACCTAACGCCACCTTCACAGCAACGAGAATATTTAATATCGGCAAAATTCCCCCACTAAAAAGTGTTCCTAATTCCCCATGTGGTAACTCTATTCCTGACAAAGTTATCACTGATAAAACAATAAAAACCAATACTGACACTTTCTCCCAAATAGCTGCATGATAACGCTGGTAAATATCCTGCATCCACGAATATGATGAAGTAATTGCTATTAATCCTATCGCTGTTCCACCAGCTACACCAGCAGCAAAACCACCACCAGGGCTTAAATGTCCTCTAATTGCTAATTCAATACCCACTAACGCCGCAATTGTCGCCCCCAAACGAGCTAAAATGATAGATGGTTGATCTTTGAATTGATAAATAGTACAGGATGGATTTTCATTAGCTAATAAAAAATTACATCCTAGAATGGCAATTGTAAAGACAATCACTTCAAAGATTGTGTCATATAGCCGATTTCTGAAAATAATCCCTGATACTGCATTGATAACACCACTTTCCTTAACCACTGTTTCCGTAATAGAAATATCTCCTAAGTCTGGTGCTGAATCAGGCATAACTAACATTTTCACAAACAAAGCTATTCCGGCTACAATATAAATCCATTTCATGAATGCTTATCTCCTGAATCTAAAACATTGATATAAGTTAAAGTTGTGTTTGGTGATGAAAGTTCACTTTCTATGATGTTATAGATGCGTTGTACTCGAATCGCAGTTTGATAGGTTTCTTGTGCTTGTTCAGTCTCTAATAGTGGCGCACAAGTAGCATGAACTTGTTTTTCGATTAACGCCTTTTGCAAACATTGATTACTGTTATAAGGTACGAGTTCTAAACGCATATAATGTTTACTAAAAATGCTGCGAAAGTCGTTGATAAGTTCTTGAAAATTGCTGTCTTGATTTTTTTCTATTGACTCATCTTCAATTATACCAAGACGCAAAACTAAAGATGAACGTACCGCTACCGCATAAAGGGCTATAGATAAAACTGTCCCCATCAATGCTTCTGTTAAAGCCACATCTGCTGCACCCAAAACAGCATCTACCATTGCGGCGATCGCACCCAAAACCCCACGCAGAATTAACGCATGATAGGGGTTAACTTGAGTTACTAATAAACCCGCAGTTAAGGGTAATAAAGCAATAATTAGATAAAGATAAGAATCATTCATTTTTCGCCTCTTCAGTTGAACAATATGCTATTACATAACCAAGCATGGTATTCCAAATTGCTAAGGAAATAAGTCCCAAAATCAGTAATGGCCATTCACTGGGGATTTTTAGTAATAGTCCGACAATAATCAGCATCGAACCCAATGTATCAGCAACAGAAAGGCCGTGTAATTTAAACAATACTGATTTGTTACTGACTAAATGAGATGTTCCCCAAAACCAAAAAAAGATACCAATACCTATTAAGGTATAACTAATAATATTAATCATGCTTCATTTAACCTTCTTAAAATATGTGCTAATAACATGAACCCGGCATTTCCCACACTCAACATAATTGCTGCTACTACACCTATCATCCAATCATCACGCAAAACGGAAATGACTAAAATCATGATGGCTGATTTGCTAGAAGCACTGCCAAAAGCTAACATCATCTGCCAAGTATCATCTGTTTTCCAAGCTTCATAAATGGGAATGAGCAAAGCTGCAATCATGGCGATTAAAACTATTTCTAAATTCATGATTATTTACCTCTAGGTTTAATGTAGTGGACTTCATAAGATCCTTCTTCTTCGTGGTGTTTCACAACTATGGTTTTAGGTGTAAAAGTAATCAGAAATATATCCATGAAAACCAACAGGGAAGAATGTTTATGTTTAACTTCTTCTTTGATTATTTCTTCCCGATGATGGGGATATAAAATAATTTCAAATGCTTCCTTGAAAGCTACAAGAATGGCAACCAATACTTGACCTAAAACCTTTACCCATTCTGTAAATTTTGCCCGTGATGTGTAACCTCGTGGTAAAAGAAAGGCAATTATTAATCCAATAATAATATTGGTTGTACTAAAATCAGAAGTAAGTAAAAACCAAATTGTTAATCTTAATATCAGATGTCCAATCATGATAATGCCATCCAAAAAATCAGTATTAAAGTTAGACTCATGACACCAACCAAATGCTCAAATTCTTCAAATACACGGGGTAGATATATTGCTAACCGTTTGAAAATAAAATGATATGCTAACCAGCCTACAGAGATAGTTGCGATCGCTTTGATAATATCAGCAACGTTATAAGCCTGAAAATAGACAACATTTGCCACAACTAAACCAGTGAGTAAGAATATTACTGCTAACCAAAAACCGGATTTTACTTTTTGTTCCTCTTCTTTTTTATGAGGTAAAAAGATGAATTTAGAAAAGGCTATTGCTGTTCCAACTGCTGCCACATTCATGGCTATAAACTGCCAAGATGCTAAATTTTTAATAGTTAACACCTTAGCTTCAAAACCTGACAACAAAGGAAAACCAGCAATTGATAAACTAGCGATAACTAAAACAATCCAAATGTTAGTATTAATAGGTTTATTTTCCAGTTCTTTAAAATTGCGACTGGGTAAAGAACCAGCAGTCGAAAATAAAGATGATTTTGCCATTCCATGAGTTAGGGCATAAAAACCACCTACCTCTGGTGCAGCGAGTATCCAACCTAACTGGGAAACAGTGCTAAATGCTAACAGACGCTTGGTATCTTTTAGCATTTAGCACTATTTCCCAGTTAGGTTGGATACTCGCTGCACCAG
>RDYJ01000109.1 GCA_004293145.1 Nostocales cyanobacterium
AGAATTAATTACACAACTGATTTTTCTGTTCAGAGTTCAGAGTTCAGAGTTCGGAGTTCCCTCTCTGAACGAGTGAATTTAATTTTGTCCGACCACTTACCCAGTCCTCAATCCTCAATCCCCAGTCAAGAGTTCCCTGACTACTTCCGATAGAGTTGAGAAATAAAATATTGTGTGACTAAAGTAGGTTGTTCAGCTTGCATGAGTGATCGCACCACCGCTACTCGTTGCGCTCCTGCATCCATCACATCATTAATATTACCCGCATCTATTCCCCCAATCGCAAACCAAGGAATGGAACAATTTGTCGCTGCATAGCTAACATAATCTAAACCTGCTGCGGCTTTACCTACTTTAGTCGGCGTTTCATACACCGGACCCACACCAATATAGTCTGCACCTTCAGTAATTGCCCCTTGCATTTCTTGGGGATTTGTGGTAGAGCGACCTATCAACCTTTGCGGACCCAACAATTGACGGGCGACACCAATAGGCATATCTTGTTGTCCTAAATGTACCCCATCCGCATCTACAGCCAAAGCCAAATCTACCCTGTCATTGATAATGAACAAAGCGCCATAATCGTGACATAACTGCCGTAATTTCCTAGCTTTTTCTAAACGAATCAGATCATCAGCAGTTTTTTCCCGATACTGTAGCAGAGTTAATCCACCTTTGAGAGATGCTGCCACAGTTTCCAGCAAATTATCTACCGGAGATGTTACCAAATACAGACGCGATCGCCATAATAATTGATGACGTTGATAACCCATCAATGTGCTTTCTAGGGTATACACCTGGTAGCGCATCTGCTTAAAAGCCTTCCCCATATTCCCATCATGCAGCTTGCCATATTCCTCTAACACTCTCAAAGCTTCCTGAACACGGCAAAAATTAGCTTGTAACAAAGATGTAATTGAACTGCGTTGTTCTTCTTGGGGATGGGTTAAATCAGTACCAGGATCACCAGGTGTATCTCGTGCTGCCCTAATTTGTGCAGTATGCCACTTGCTGACTTCTTGACGTAGGTGCTTACAGGCCTCAGCTAAATCGGCATCATTCAGACCAAAGCGACACCATTCCTCGATAATTCGCAGCCCTTCACGAGCGCGATCTAAATTTGCGTCTAAAATGCGATAAACCACTTGTTGTATTTGTTGTTTTTGGCTGTGGGCTTCGACCATCAAAATAACTCCGCTTGTAGTCTCACAGAAACATCCAGCCTCTTACCTAATATGTGCATCATTAAATATTTACTAATTAAGCTGTATGAAAAAAAGCCAGTTTGTGAAAATATGAGAATATGATCGACATGACTGGTTGACCGTATAAAAATTCATTGTGTGTTTTTCAGGAGTTATATAAAGTTCATGTCTCCCCTTAAATGGTTTCATAAGCGTATAGTAAATATCCTGTCAACAAAGCTGACTTGTGCTGAACTGGCAAGTCCTTCAATTTTGCCCTCCTCAATCTTAAGTTTGAGCTTTGCTTTAGGAATAGGGAGTATAGCACTTTTAGAGACAAATTCTAGCAGTGCCATAGCTCAGATTACCATCAGAGCAGAACAGAAACTCAACAGTGAGACAACAATGTCTCAGGTTAACCTCCTATTTGTCAACCCAAATATGGGCAATGACCAAAATGGCAATGGTAGTCAAGTCTCACCTTTGAAGACAATTACCCAGGCATTACAACTAGCACCACCAAATACTGTAATTATGCTTTCTCCTGGTACATACAGCCCCAACACAGGAGAAGCATTTCCTTTAATCCTCAAACAAGGTGTAGCTATTCAAGGAGATACCGCTAACAAAGGCCGAAGTGTAAAAATTATAGGCGGTGGTGAATACCTCAGTCGCAGTTTTGGTCGTCAAAACGTTGCTATTGTTGGTGCAAATCAAACCAGCTTGAGCGGTGTGACAGTCAGCAACACCAACAGTCGTGGTTATGGTTTATGGATTGAATCTGCTAATACAGTAGTTGAGGAAAATACCTTTACTAGCAATACTCAAGACGGAATTTCCATTGCTGGTCATGCTACTCCCACGATTAGCAAAAATTATTTTTATAGCAATGGCGCTAATGGGATGACAATTTCTGGTGATGCTCGCGCCGAAATTCGGGAAAATGTCTTACAACGCACAGGTTTTGGGATTAACCTAGCCCAAAATGCTGCTCCCGTAATTATTGGGAATCAGATTTTAGACAATAGATCAGGAATTTTAGCTCAAGCCAATACTAGCCCAGTTTTGCGGAATAATATCATTCAAGGTAGTCAAGAAGATGGTTTGGTGATCATTGCCCAAGCTACTCCAGATTTAGGCAGTGCCAGTGAACCAGGTGGGAACGAATTTCGTAACAATGGCCGCTATGATATTAACGCCAAAGCTGCCAAGCAAGTAGTTTATGCTTCTGGCAATCACTTTAGTAAAAATCGCATTATCGGCAATGTGGATACTAGCAGCAGAACTACCACAATTGTTAGAAATTCTATACCTAATTATGCCTCTATACAGGAAATACCTAGCAACCGAGAAATAGTTTTTGCGGCTCCCAACCTTCCCAAAGCTTTTAACTCCTCTGGGATGATTCTATCCAGTCACAGAAATCCAGCCCTCAATAGTCAATTACCACAGCTACCAACTACTGATGTACAAGCTTCTTTACCTAGTAATAATGCCCACAATTCCCAATCAATCACCTGGGAAACACAAGATACAGGGCAATTAAATCAATTAAATTATGTGCAGGTTGAACCCGGAGTAATTGAATTTACTGCTCCTCAACTCAGTAGGAATGAACAAGTCTACAAACCTACAATTGTTAACAATTCCAGAATAACGACAACACCCAGGTCTGGTGTACGTTATCGAGTCATAGTACCAGTGATAAATAACACTGAACAGGAATTAGTCCGTTCTCTTGTTCCTGACGCTTTTTCTCAAGTCTCACAAGGTCGCAGAGTCATGCAAGTAGGGGTTTTTAGTAGTCAAAATAATGCCAGTGAAATGGTTCAAGTTTTGAGTAGCAAGGGTTTGATCGCTATTATTCAACAATTGTAGGACATAACAGATCCCAAAAGGGCTGATGAAAGATTATGGTTAGCTATCGCTGTAGCTACACTCACTGTAGACCAGATGCTGTTGGTGGTGAGATAGATATCCTCCACACCCACCAGCAAGTTTGACCGAGCAACTTCCTCTTCATCATCTGCCAAAAAAACCCACTCCCTCCTCCCTTTCCTCTTCTTGGTCCCCAGTCCCCTAAACAGCAACTTCTGGTTGTTCACTGGTCATCGCTTTGAGTTTAGATGTAAAAGACTCAGAGCGATCGCTTCTTTGGGGGGTAAATTGTCCAATTGGGGGATTATTGGCATTTGCTGGCATTAATTGGGGTAGTTCTGTCGGTGTGGACAAACTCCCCTGAGTCATCAGTCTTTCACTTACGGATGCTGCTAACTGTCTCTTGGTAGCAGTCGCCGCAACTTTAAATGAGGGAGATGTTAACACCCGGACTTGTTGATCGTCATTTCCTAGATATCTGGATATGGTATGACTTTCTAGGGAATAATTGCCTGTTTGAACAGCTAATGGTTGAATATTCTTGGTTGGTGTAATTGGGGTTGCTGGCGGGATTGGTGGTAAAGCGGGTGAAGATGTTTTGGTTAGGCTTTCTGGAAATTTGCTACAAATCATCCGTTCAAATTCCATGTTGAAATGATAAACCACCTGGCCACGCCGTTGCCAAAAGGTTAATATCTGTTGTACTGATATCGCTTTATAGCGTCCTTGATACAAGGCTTCAATAACTGCTAGATGTAGCCAATCAATTGGGTACTCTCTGCGCCAATGGTTAATTAACTCACTGGCACTGTACCCATTGAGGTCAAAACTATAATGGACTAATAGGTTGATCGCCAATTCGGCGCGGGCGTTTGAGGGTGTTGTTAGCATGGGCTGTTATTTCCAGGCAATAGGTATAAATGTTTTACCCATCGCATCTAGCCTAACGTGTTTTTAGCTACATGAATGTTTTTTGACAAACCGTAAATTTGTTAGCCAGTGTTTTTCATTCTACTTGTCAATTGTTCCCTATGCAAAATAATATAGTAGAACTTAGACCCTGGACAAAATTGTCATTAAATGTGTCAGGGAATAGGGAATAGGAAATAGGGACTGGGGAATTGGAACAGAACTAATGACTAATGACTAATGACTAATGACTAATAACTAATAACTAATAGGTTTAGTGCGTTTGAGGGCGACTAGTGCCTGATAAATCATAGCTGCAACTTCGGCGCGTGTGGCATCTCTGGTGGGTGCAAGTAGCTTTTTGTCAGGATAATTAACAATAATGTTTTGTTGGGTGGCAGTTGCGATCGCTGTTCTGGCATATTCAGGTATAGATTTTCTATCAGTGTAAGCAATTAACAAATCATGATTAGCTGCTGGTAGTCCCAGTCCATTAACTAGGGAAACTATGACCTGTAGCCTTTGGACATTTTGATGTGGGCGAAAAGTGCGATCGCTAAATCCTCCCACAAAACCACCATTCGCAGCTATTTGAATAGCTTCAGCTGCCCAAAAATCAGCAGCTACATCTGTAAAAACAGTTGTTGGGCGTTTGGGTATGGGATTAAAAGCAGCAGCTATTAAAGCCGTATATTGGGCGCGAGTCATGGGTTTATCTGGTTGATAACTCCCATCAGCAAAACCTTGGGTTAAATTCATACTCACCAAAGCCCGAATAAACGGTTCTGCCCAATGTCCTACTAAATCAGAAAATGAGGGAATTTCTGTATCTGGTTTGACAATATATGGAGAAGAAATAACTTCTGTTTCACCTCTAGCTACTAAAGCCTGATAAATTAATGCGGCTACTTCGGCGCGGGTAATTTCTCTGAGTGGTTCTAATAGTTCTGGTTGGGGGTAATTAATAATTAGCAGTTTTTGAGTAGCAACTGTGACTGCATTAGTAGCATAACTGGGAATTTGGGCGCGATCGCTATACACATTTAACCCATTAGGATTACTACCACTGAATTTTAAACCATTAACAATTGATACTATCGCTTGTACCTTGGTTAAGTTCTGACCTGGCCTAAAAGTCCCATCGGGAAAGCCACTCAAAAACCCAGTATCAGCCGCACTAGCAATGGCTGAAGCTGCCCAAAAATCAGTTCTCACATCTTTAAATCTATTCAGGTTCTTACTAGCAGGTAGTTGAAAAGTTTTGGTGATTAAAGCCGCATATTGAGCGCGGTTAATTGGTGTGGCGGGTTGAAAAGTCCCATCAGGGAAACCACTGATAAAGCCTTGATTCGCTAATGCGTCGATAAAAGCAGTTGCCCAATGTCCATTTAAGTCTGAAAAACTGGTACTAATAGCTTGGCTAGGAGTGTCGGCTGTGGCGGCGAGAAATTCTACCACTCCCTTGACTTGGGCAAGATTTAACTGATTGCCTACAGAAATCACTTTTTGAGATGATATATTTTGAATATCAAAATCTTTGTGATCACGAAAAATATTATCAGCCGGGTCTTGAGGTTTACCCAAGTCAGGAATAGCATTACCATTGATTAACAAACCACCTTGGGTATTTTGGCAAATCAAATTTCGTCGTAATACCGGACTTGCATCACGAGAGATACCCACTGCTAACCGGTTCTTGATCAGTTTGTTATTAGCCAGCAGAGGGGCTGCAAAATCGCTAATAGCTATGCCTACAGGGTTATTTTCAAACACATTCCGCAATACTTCCCCTTTGCTATAACGTGCCATCATTAAACCACTGGCAACATTTTGTATAAATACGTTATCTAAAATTGCAGGTTTCGCCTTACCCGTGCTAAATATTCCTTCCCGTCCGCATTTACTGAAAGTATTATTAGCTAAAGTCGGTGCTGTAGATTCAATCCAAATCCCCGTACCCTTGTTTACAGGGTTGGTAACAGTTATACCTAAGATACTGGCATCACCTAATAATAACAGGGTGATATTTTGCAGACCAAAGCTAGGACTTTGATATTCACCACTACCAGAAATGATAATATCTTTACCTTTGTTAGATTCGTTACCTACCAGTAGCATTTCTCCAGGCATAATTAAAGGAAAAACCTCACCTGTAGAAGTGCTGTAAATCCCTGGTGCTAACTGTATAATTCCTGGTGATGTGGTAGTTTTTAAGGCACGGGTGATAGTTTTAAATGGACTCAACCGAGAACCAGTATTAGTATCATTACCTGTAACAGAATTTACGTGGAGTGTCGCAACAACCATAATAATTCAGAATTCATAATTCATAATAGGTTATAACAAAAGGAGTCAGGAGTCAGGAGTCAGGAGTCAGGAGTTAGAAGTCAGAAGTCAGAAGTCAGAATAAAAATAGATTTGTTACCAATTACCAATTACCAATTACCAATTAGCAATTACCAATTACCCTAATTCTTCACTACAAATAATCACAGGAATTGGATGAGATAATACTGGTAAAGTATGATTTCTCCAATCTTTCATATTATGTTGACGGTAAATTTGCACGAGTTGTTTAAACAATTCTTCTCCTGTAATTCCATGATGTCTTAATATATTAATCTCTCGACTTATGGCTTGAGTCAAAGAACTACGAAAGGCTTTTTCTATAATATTGATTTGATTTTTTATCTCTTCCCTAGAAGTTGATTTAAATAATATTCTCAGTTCTTTTAAAACATACCTTTGTCCTTGTGTCAACCGTTGGTTAAATTCTCTTTCCGCTTGACGTTGTTTTACTTCTTCGGCAAATTGACGCTTAACACGCATCACTTTTAAATTATAATCTGGAGGAAGTGCTACACTGGGAGTATTTTCATCAGCTTTTATTGCACCTAAAATCCGGGGAATGTCTCTAGAAATTATATTTCCTTTGTTGTCTAATAAAAACAATTGTTGATATCCTTTAATATCCGGTCTGTTGGGATCTGAAGCTTCACAAAATACGAATGTTCCCTGATTTTGTAAGGAAAATTTAGCAGTGCGGATACCATGCGGTAAATTAGCAATTCTTTGAAATTCTTCTGAGTTATCTTTTTGTAAGATTCTGAGAATTTCTTCTGCTTCATTTAATTCTAAAAATTCCTCTTCTTCCTCTGTTTCAAAGATGCTTAACTGCTTATCTTCCTGTTGTTCATAAATTGCATACATCGCTTCTTCGTTGAGTTGTTCACTACCATCTAAAATTGCCGCATCTTCACCGATGGTATCATGAATTTCTTGAATCCTATTTTTCAGTTTTTGCTTTAAACCTAAATTTCGTTCTATTCCTAATTCTGGTAAAAAGTTATATCCATAAATTACATCTTTTTCACTACCTATTCTATCAATTCTGCCAAAACGTTGAATTAATTTAACAGGGTTCCAATGCAAATCATAATTGATAATTAAATCACCATCTTGTAAATTTAAACCTTCTGCTAAAATATCGGTAGCAATGAGGGTATTAATTTCTGATTCTCCCGTTTTAAATTTATATTCTTTATTCGCTTTAGGTGCAAATCTTCCTACTAACCGACTTTTATTTTTATTACTTCCACTATAAATTACTTCAATATCATCTCGTTTACCTTGAGGATTCAAATTCTCATACAGGTATTTTGCAGTATCAGCGTATTGGGTGAAAATCAGGCGTTTTTTTGTTTTCAGTTCTGGTTTATTTAACCATTTCATTAAAGTTTGTAATTTCGCATCTTTTTCTGGTGTAATTGGGGCAACTAATGATATAATTCTTTGAAAGAGTTTAATATCATGTTCGATATGGCTTTGTAATTTCTCACTATCAAAATCTGCTAAATCGTATTTATCAGAAACCAGACGTAAAGCATCAATGATATCTTGTTCTTCTCCTTGGTTATCATCTTCTGATAGGAGAGTTTGCGCTTCTTCTCCTGCGGGAATAAAACCTTGAACCAGTGCAGTTAAAAATCTTTCATGGACTAATAACAGTTTTTTCAGAGTTTCTTGAAAAGCATAAACACTAGACTCGAAGCGTTTAAATAATAACACTCGCATTAGTCCCCGTAGGTTAGAACCGGCACGTTGTAAGGTATTATATGGTTCTTGTTTTTGTTTATCTTTTAATACATAGTTCCACAGTCCATAACGTCCATAACTAAGTTCGTTTTTTGCAGGTTTGAGTAATTGACGTTTGCGAGACTTACCCAGATATTGACGCAGTTCTTGGTACAGTCCTTGATATGTATCCTCAATACTGTATTCAATGGTTTCTAATTCTCGTTTGGGGAAAAAACGGGGTTGATTTCCTACAAGAACATAAGCGCGTCGAGTTCCATCTATATAAGGACGGAAGTTAGTTGAGTCTACTTTTTCCTGAGTTTCTGCATCAAAACCATAAAAACGTAAAATATGGTTACGAGTCCGACGGATGAGAATATGAGAAAGCAGTTCTGGTAGTTTTTTTTCTCCTTTTTCTACTAATTGAAAATACTCTTTTAAGTCGGGGGGGTCTATAGGTAAATCTGTTTTATCATCTTGATGAAATAGTTTTAATTGATGGTAAATATCCCAAGCGGTTTTATTGCGGGGTGTTGCGGTTAATAAACAACAACGTTTACCAGCAGCTAAAAATGTTTCTAGGACTTTATATCTTTGGGTGTTGTTATTTCTTAAATTATGACTTTCATCAATTAAGACAAAATCTCTATCTTTATATTGATAGTCTTCTAATAAAACTTTAAAACCGCTGTCTTCATCTTCTTTTAGCATTCCCATTGATAAAATGCGAGCATTTAATTGATAAATTTCGTTATATCTGTCCCACATTTCTACCAATGGTGCTGGACAAATAATTAAAGAACGTGCGCGTTCTGTTTGTTCAAATCTTTTGACTATTGCAGCACCAATAAAGCTTTTACCAAGTCCGACCACATCAGAAACAAATGCACCTCCATAGTCACGGATGTTCTGCACTGCGTTGTTAACAGCAACTAATTGAAAATCTGCTAGTTGTTTACTAATTTCGTCATCTTGTAAAATTAATTCTTTGGGGTTGCTTTCTTCTAATCTATCTTTAACTAATGTATATAATGTTTTCATGTAAATATCATAAGGACGCACCTGGGAAATAGCCCAAGATTGTTTCATTTCCTGCATTAATGCTTCGTTGAAATCTTCAGACTCATTCCAAAGTTCTTCAAACCAATGTGTTAATTCTCTATGGTTATCGTTACCATGAATTACTACGTTGAGTTCTGTATTATGGGTGATACCGGAAAGGGTAAGATTGGAAGAACCAACGATAGCAATACCGTTTTCTGTGCGTTCTAATGGTCTACCTTTGCTATCATAAATAGTACCATAGTCGAAAATATAAGCTTTGGCGTGTAATGTTCCTTTGGTGTAAACGCGGACTTGCAGCCTTTTTTCTTCTATCATTTCGACGAGGTTTTTAACTAATGTTTCGGCTTCGTTTGTCTGGTCCATTAGTTCGATGCTAGAACGAATATTAGCTGCTGTTTCGTTGGCCATCCGTTTTTCTTCGCTGCGTTTGGGATAGCTTTGGGCTTCAATTTGGTCGGCTATTAATTCTAGTCTGCGATATCCTTGGGCTATTTGTTCTATGGTTTCTCGGTTGCTGGTGTTTCCTATTAATAAGCGTAGTTGTTTGATGTTGGTGAGGGGTTTTGCTATGGCGGTAAAACCGGATAAAAAGAAGTAACCGACGGCAAAGTTTGCGGCTTCTGTTGTGTCGAGGATGCGGTTTATTTGGTCTACTAATTTTTGATTTCTGTTATCTATTATGTCGTTGGTGGGCATGATAAGAAGGAGTCAGGAGTCAGGAGTCAGGAGTCAGGAGTCAGGAGGAAGAAGGAAGAAGGAGTTAGGAGTTAGAATTATTGAGAATAGCTTTTGCATAACTATCTAATAATCTACTAACTTCTTGCAGTTTCAACATTAATTCTGATGTATTACCATATCCTAAGTCTTTGGTAAGAATAAGATAGTATCTACATTCTTCTAGAGAAGCTTGTGCAATATTCATAAATCTTACTTTGTCTAAATCTCCTTTTTTTTTAAATCCTTCTGCAATATTTGCCGGAATGGAAACTGATGCGCGTCTAAACTGAGAAGTCAGTCCATATATTTCTGATTTGGGAAAGTTCGCGGTTAATTGATATACTCCTAATACAAATTGATGTGCTTTCTGCCAAACTATTAAATCTTCAAATGTCCTTGCTGGTTGCATTTATTCTGACTCCTGACTCCTGACTCCTGACTCCTGAATTCTTGTTTTTTTAGTGGTAGGGTGATCATGGGTTAGATAAAATTAGAGATATAGATAACACCAGAATTAGGAAGTATTAACTGTCCCATGCTTCTCTTTCCTCTTGCAGTTGTTTGTCTATATCTTCAGCACTTCTAAAGGTTTGTTTGCTGCGAATTTGTTCTATTAACTCTATAATTGAACGCCGTTTTGAGGTTGGTTTTTCTGGTAGTATTACAAATATGTCAACGGTATCACCTATTGCACTGTTGGGAACTGATATTTCTACTTTGTTTCCTGGTAAAACTTTGGTTGTGATGTGTAATGCTTCTTGCATGATTTTTCACTTTATATTGTTTCTATCTGCTTTATTATATCATTCGTGATTCATAATTTGTTTTTAGGTCTGGTGTTTCGCGCAAAGTCGCTAAGAAGCAAAGGCGCAAAGTTTTTTTCTCTTTTTGTTATTATGGGTAGGGGTAAAGCTGATTGTTAAACCCCTCCTCAACTATGAATTATGAATTATGAATTATGAATTATCATAGTCCATACAGTGCTGCTACTTTTTCATCTATTTCTTTTTCCCATTGTTCACAGTTCTCTCCTTTTGCGTCTAGGCATTTCTGCACTAATTTACTTATTGTTTCTTTGTCTTTTTTTGTTGCGTTGGGAATGGGAATTTTTTCTACATATTGGCGTTTAAAACGCAAATAACCTCCTCTTACTTGTGCGCCAATTTCAAGAAAATATTGATAAGAATGTGATGAATTTAATATTCCAAGTAGATATAAATCATAGACTGGAATAATAAAGGCTGTCATGTCCGCATACGCACCTGTTATATCAAGTGCAAAACGTGGTTCAGGAGCAATGTCAGGAAATATAATCTTTGGTTTTTCAAAGGCTGTATAATACGCACATCTTCTTAACTCCCACCAATAATCTCCCTGATCACTACGTTTTTCTAACTGTTCTTTCCATTGATCTAAGTAGTTGAAAATAGCAGGGTATTTTTTAATGCTTGCGCCTACTTTGGTAGTAATCAAATACTTATCAGAGTAACTAACTTTCCATTTACTGATATCTTTACCAACAATAAGTTGATTAATGATCTCTTGACTTTTTGGATCTGAATTAATTAATTCTTGCTTGGTATTTTCTGTTATCCAAAAAGCACGATTAAATCCAGTTTTCAAGCCAACATATATTTTTGTATTAATATACTCACCCAATGTTACACCTGCTGCTTCCATTTTCTGAATACGATTAGCAGAAGAAGTATCAGTTAGTAACCAATTTGCACCTTTAATAGCTGTAGGTGGTAAATTTTGTCCTTTATCTCTAATAATTTCTGCAACATCAGGATAAGGAGATTGTAAAGATTTAACTTGAGTGAAAATAGTTGAGTTATTTCCTGGTTTGATATTCTGTGCAATAAAAATCATTGGGTATGTAGTAGCACTTTGGAAAACGGGTAAATCTCCAAAATCTGTAATACTGTAAATTTGACAGGTTTCAGAAATAAACTTTCTCAATTTTTCCCCATACTTTGCACGAAACCATTTATTAGGAGTAATAAACGTCAACATTCCTCCTTCTTTTAACAACTGCAAAGCACGCGCATAAAAGAAACAATATAAATCCGATGTTCCTGTATAAACAGAAGCATAAACTTTTTGTAGTGCAGGTTTCAAATGTTTGATTAATTCCTGTCTCACATAAGGAGGGTTTGCAACTTGAATATCAAAACCACCATCTGTAAATACTTCTGCAAATTCTACAGCCCAATCAAAACCCGCTTGTGCTGTGGTAGTTCCGTAGGTTATTAACCTAATTTCTGCTTTTAAATTCTCAATTTCTGTTTCTAAGTTCTTCTTTTGATTTACGTCTGAAGTTCGCATATAGTCAGCTTTCTTTTGCCGATATTGATTGATTAATTCACTCCTTATCATTCCTGTACTTGCTGGACTTGGTGCTGTCAAACTATCACCAATTTCGATTTTATATTTGAGGTTGGGTAAGGGTTTGGGTTTTTCTCCTTCATAGTCAACTGCTAAAGATAACCACAACCGCAACCTGGCAATATTGACTGCAAAAATATCAATATCAACACCATAGAGATTATTTTCTATGATTTCTAATTTCCGTTCATAAACACTTTCTGCACCGATTTTATTGTTAGCAAATAAACATTGACGCAAATCTAATAACTCGTGCAGAATTCCTAATAAATATGCGCCACTTCCACAAGCTAAGTCACAACATTTCACTTGACGTAATGCGTCTAATATTGCTTCGGGATTATTTAATTCTGAGGAGTCATGTTCATCGACAAATTTATTGATAGCTTTAATATTCTCCTCTTCATTAATTCTCAATTTTGAATTATTAATTATGAATTTACTCAAATATCCTTTAATAGCTTCACGACACATAAAGGAAACTATCGGTTTAGGTGTATAATAACTTCCTGATTCGTGTCTACCTGTTACCAACTCTTCAAATACTTTACCCAACATTTCCGGGTCAACTGCAACATCTACATCTAAAGGTGTGCTTTCAGTAACGGTAAATGCGAAGCGTTGAAATAAGTCATGTAAAATACTATCTATACATTCGTCGGGAATGGTAATTTTTGTGTTTTTATCTTCGTCGTCTTGTTCAAATAATCCCCCGTTGAGATAAGGGACACTTCCAATTAAATCTTTGAGAAAACCACCGTTGTTGATATCAACAATATTATGCTGTTGAGGGTTGTTTAAACCATGAAAGAAAAGTAGTGAAAGTCTGTCTTTATAGAAGTTTTTAGTATTTGTATCTTTGTCGTTTTGGTAATCTTGCCATAATGTTTCTAAATATTCTGTATTTCCTTGAAAATTCAACCAGCCTTTTTTCTGAATAAAGGCTATAAACATGATGCGGTTAAATAGTTTTTGAGTGAATAACCGTTTCCGTTCATTTTCTTGAATACCGGAAATTAAGCTTTCGACTTTTTCAAAGGTTTTGCGATATTCTCTAAAAAATTCTTGGGTGACTTTCTCAACATCAAAGGCTTCATCGTGTAAGGTTTGAATATCTAATGTTGAGGAATTTTGATGATTTTCTATATCTAATAAACTGATTCTTTCGGAAGCTGTGCGTAATGGTTCACCCTCACCAACGGTTATCCGTCGGAAGAGTTTTCTTTTTTGTAAGGTGTTGTCGTATTTAACATTGAGAAAATGCCAGCGCGATTGTGATTTATTGGAAAATACAAATAATGTATAAGGATGTTTTTTGATGAGTTCATCAACTACTTTTCTTTCACTTTGTCTGGATAAGTTTTCTGATTTAAGACGACTATAAATAATGTGAAAATCGTTGTTATTTCCTGCTGATGCTAATAATAATGGTTCTTCTGCTAGTTCGTTGATAACTGTTTCATTGAGTTGACGACTAGAAAGGGTTTGGTTGACTCTTTCGTAATTTAATTGACTCCAAAATAGTTTTTTGAGTGTGTCAATGTTTCTCAAGTTTTCGAGTGAGTTAGCTACTGACATAGTTAGATGAATATTGGTAGTGACACTGGTATATAAGAGGATGTTTTAAACAACCTTTTAATACAATAGTCACACAGTGAATACTATGTCAATATTGATACTAATTTATCATATAAAAATTAATACATATTTACAAACAACCTTTACAAATAAAGATGTATTGTTATATTTGTATACAAAATTATACGTCAGCGATCGCCCAAAAATAAAAGTCAAAAGTCAAATCAGGAATCTTATTTCTGGAGAAGATGTCAATATTGTTTATGTTATGTAAATGCGAACGCTCACACAAATAACATCCCAATGATAGAAGTTGAACATCTCAGTAAAATATATGGTTCTACCGCTGCGATAACTGATGTCACCTTTAGCGTAGAACCAGGAGAAATCTTAGGTTTCTTGGGTCCCAACGGTGCGGGTAAAACCACAACAATGCGAATTTTAGCCGGTTATTTACCAGCAACCAATGGTACAGCCAAAATTGCTGGGTATGATGTCCATGAAAATTCTCTCGCTATCCGCCAGAAAATTGGCTATTTACCGGAAACTCCGCCCTTATACCCCGAAATGACAGTAGAGGGATTTCTGCACTTTGTAGCTCGAATAAAAGGCATATCTGCTGGCGATCGCCGTCAAAAAGTTGAAGCAGCTATGCAACGCTGCAACCTGCAAGAAAAACGCAAAGTCATTATTCGCAAGCTTTCTAAAGGTTATCGGCAACGAGTCGGCATTGCCCAAGCAATTGTACACGATCCCCCGGCTATTATCCTGGATGAACCCACCGTAGGACTAGACCCCCGGCAAATTATCGACGTGCGAAACCTGATCAAAAGTCTAGCGGGAACCCACACAATTATCCTTTCTACCCACATTCTCCCAGAAGTGAGCATGACCTGTAGCCGTGTAGCTATCATCAATCGCGGTAAAGTCGTAGCCACAAATACACCAGAAAATTTAATGACTCAGTTAACCGGAGGTTCTGGTTATGAGTTAGAAATAACAGGAGAAGCAGCACTGGCAAAACAGGTATTACAAAATATATCGGGCGTGATTTTGGTAGAATCAATGCCGACAAGTTATCAAAACCGTCCCCTTATGCGTGTCATATCCGAACCAGGAACAGAACCAGGAAAAGATATTGCTGCCGCATTAATTCGGGCAGGATTTGGTTTATATGAAATGCGACGTGTTAGCGCCAGTTTAGAAGATGTATTTTTGCAACTAACAACAGAAGAAAAGAATTTACTACCAGCAGCGGACACAGCAGAAACAGAAGGAGAAACCGCATAAATGGGTATCGTCATCGCTAATATTATTGCCATTTATCGCCGAGAATTACAAAGTTATTTTGTATCACCATTAGCCTATGGTATTGCTGGCATTTTTTGGTTTATTTCCGGTTTATTTTTGGTGATGATTTTAATTGGACCTGGGGGAATTTTACCCACAGTTGCAGCTTATGATGTCCAAGGTCAACAATTTGGAATACCCGTTCCACCCATAGATGTACCTTATGAATTTATCCGGGCATTTTTAGACCGCATTGGTTGGTTATTATTGTTTATTCTGCCTATACTTTCAATGGGACTTTATGCCGAAGAACGTAAACGGGGAACATTAGAATTATTAGCCACATCACCAATTACTAACTGGGCTGTAGCCCTTGGTAAATTATTAGGAGTGTTAACGTTTTTTACCGTAATGGTTTTACCATTACTGGGATTTGAAGCGATCGCCATTAGCGACTCAAATCCTCCTATGTCTCCCATCATTCCTATTGTTGGTCATGTAGGATTAATCTTACTAGCAGCAGCAATTTTATCTTTAGGAATGTTTATTTCTTCATTAACAGATAGTACACTTTTATCTGCCGTTCTTACCTTCGCTGTTGTGATTTTACTGTTATTAATTGATTCCATCTCTAAAGTTATTCCTGGTCCACTAGGACAAGCTTTAGGTCATCTATCTCTACTCAAACATTACAACACTTTAATTCAAGGCATTTTTGACACTAGTGCCTTAATTTTATTTGCCAGTTACATTATTTTAGGCATTTTTCTTACAGCCCAATCAATTGATGCACTCCGTTTTCAAAGACAATAATTAAGAGTCAGGAGTCAGGAGTTTAGGGATAACTTAACCCAATTACCAATTACCAATCACCAATAATGAAAAAAATACCTAAAAAAAATTTTGCTAAACTTCTCTTTTGGCTTGGTCCATTCTTTTTAACTCTTGGTTTAACAGTTGGCTTGATCTTAGAAAAATGGGATATATTACCTTTAGTATTTATAATTTCTGGTTTAGTAATTTGCATCTCTTGGGTGGGATTTCAAACCCAACAAAGTAAATTTTGGCTTCAACGTTCTACCCAGTCTACTACTAATGCTTTAGTTGCAACTTTGGCAGTTTTAACAATCTTAGGATTAATCAATTTCTTAAGTACGCGCTATCAGTTACGACTAGACTTAACAGAAACTCAATTATTTACCCTCGCACCCCAATCTCAAGAATTACTACGTAACTTACCAAAACCTGCAACGGTCTGGTTATTTACCAGAGAACAAAATCTTCAAGACCAAGAATTACTAGAAAATTATCGTCGTCAAACTCCTAACTTTAAATTTGAATATATCGACCCCCAAGCCAGACCAGGATTAGCAGAAAAATTTAATGTCAAAGATTTCGGTCAAGTTTATTTAGAATTTGATAATAAACGCCAATTAGTACAAACAATTAACGAAAATGAACGTCTATCAGAAGTTAGATTAACTAGCAGACTGCAACAAATTACTAGCAATACTTCCGCCAAAGTTTACTTTTTGCAAGGTCACGGTGAACTAGAACTTAAAACCGCTCAAAATTCTATTTCTCAAGCAGTTCAAGGATTAACAGACAAAAATTTCACAGCATTACCTCTCAATTTAACAGAACAAGCAACTGTTCCAGCAGATGCTGCTGTTGTGGTTGTTGCCGGACCAAAACGAGAATTATTAGCAGGTGAAGTTACGTCCTTACAAAATTATCTCAATCGTGGCGGTAATTTAATGTTAATGATTGACCCCAATACTGATCCAAAAATTGATAACTTGCTGAAAGATTGGGGTGTAAAATTAGATAATCGTTTAGCTGTGGACATTTCTGAAGTTAGTTCAGGATTGGGACCCGCTGCACCTCTAGTTAGAGAATATGGACAACATCCCATCACTAAAGATTTTGGTAATGGTATTTCTTTCTATCCCCTATCCCGTCCTATATTAATTGACCCAGTTCCTGATGTCGAATCTACTCCTCTACTCAGAACTAAATCATATCCTAGTAGTTGGGCAGAAAGTGACCAGCAAAACGAAAAATTAGAGTTTAATGAAGGTCAAGATTTAAAAGGTCCCCTTACTTTAGGCGTAGCATTAAAAAGAAAGTTACCATCCCA
>RDYJ01000110.1 GCA_004293145.1 Nostocales cyanobacterium
TTTGTGAATAAACAAAATTTAGGGCAATGAGTTGTAGATATAGCCCATATTTCTATTTATGACTTTTTTTATAATTTCGTCAAAAGACAATTTGTCAGAGTTAAAATAAATAGATTTATTCTATTTTTTGGTATATAGAATATCTTAATTGTCAGTTATTTTTGTGAAAAATAATACTTTTATTCCCTGCCATAAATGTTGAATTATATTGTTCTTATAGCCTTTCTCAGTCTCATGAGGTACACCCTAATTTATTTACTGTTCCCTGTTAAGAGTTCCCTCAGAATAAAAATTCTGTACCTCACTAGCTTGGGAAATGCTATATTTGTATTGAATAAACTTTTTTTTCATGAGATATTTGATACGCTTTTCAAACCATGAAACTTAAATAGGAAAATTATGTGTGTAACCTGCGGTTGTTCTGACGATGCTGAAGTCAAAATCATCAACACTGAAACAAATGAAGTAGCAATAATTAGCTCCCAAAATGAGCATCATCACCACCATACTCATAATTCACATGAAGATACAGCGATCGCCCATTCTCATAATCATGATTCTCATCATGTCCACACCCACACTTTACCAGATGGCACTGTAGTTACCCATTCTCACAGTCATAATTCCATCTCAGAAGCATCTCAGATTCATGCTCAAGTACACAGCACAACTATATCTTTAGAGCAAGATATTTTAGCAAAAAATAATTTAATAGCAGCCCAAAATCGGGGATGGTTTAAAGGCCGCAATATCCTTGCTTTAAATCTAATGAGTTCTCCAGGTTCAGGAAAAACAACTCTATTAACTCGGACTATTAATGATTTAAAACATCAGTTGTCTATCAGCGTGATTGAAGGAGATCAAGAAACAATTAATGATGCTAAAAAAATTCAAGAAACAGGCTGTAAAGTAGTACAAATTAACACAGGTACAGGCTGTCATTTAGATGCAGCGATGGTAGAAAGGGGTTTGCAACAATTAAATCCACCTTTGAATTCAGTCGTAATGATTGAGAATGTGGGTAACTTAGTTTGTCCAGCATTATTTGATTTAGGCGAACACCTCAAAGTTGTCATTCTCTCTGTGACTGAAGGCGAAGATAAACCAATTAAATATCCGCATATTTTCCGCGCTAGTGAGATGATGATTCTCACCAAAATTGATTTACTACCTCATGTGCAGTTTGACGTTCAGCGTTGTATAGAATACGCCCAGCAGGTTAATCCTCAAATTCAGGTTTTTCAGGTTTCAGCGATGACTGGAAGTGGGTTAGAGAGTTGGTATGAATGGTTATCAGAAAAGGTCAAAAATATTTCACCAGTATATTCCTAAAGTAATAGCTGAATGCTACAGATAATATTTTGAGATTACTATTTGTCATAGGAGAAGGGGGTAAATTTGCCCCCTAAAAATCTCTACACAGTTGCTACCTTGGGTTGAGGTTTGGTGAACAACTCAGCTAAATGATGTGGTTGGCGATCGCGCCAATTACCCTTATGATAGGCATATCCCGCAATCAACGGTAAAGCCACAGTCGCCTCAGAAAAGACCATCTGTTCAGTAGCTTTATCTACCTTCCCCCAAGAATGGGCTTCCTTGAGAGTAGAACCAGACAAAGCCCCATCTCGTTCATCAGCAACGGTAACTTGAATTGTATACTTGTGCATACTCGTATCAAAGCCCAGCATTTCCGCAGCTACCACCGTATCCTGAGCAAAGTTTTTCGGCACACCACCACCAATCATCACCAAGCCAGTATAGTTTGAAGCTAATTTACACTGGGTCAACTCCCGAAAATCTCGCACCGAATCAATGGTTAAATGCGATTCTGGAGAATTCCACTGGTGATGCACTAAACCAAACCCAGCCGAACAGTCACTAAAAGCGGGGACAAAAATCGGGACTCGGTGTTGATAAGCAGCTTGCACCACAGATTGACCATAGTTACCCCGACGTTCTAAATAAACCGCCATTTCCTCAATAAATTCCCGTGAAGAATACGGACGTTTCTCTAAATTCCCCGCAATTTCCGCAATGGTCATGTCGCACACCCGTAACTGATCCTCGTCAATATAGGTGTCATATATGCGGTCAATTCGTTGCTGTCTCAATATCTCATCATCTGCAAAAGGATCACCGACATAATGACGATAACCTAATGCTTCAAAGAAATCTTGATCAACAATATTAGCACCAGTAGATACAATCGCATCTACCATATTGTTAGTAATTAAATCGTGGACTATTCCCTTGAGTCCAGCACTAAATAAAGAACCTGCTAAACAGAGAATAATTGTACATTCTTTGTCTTGCAACATAGCATCATAAATTTTCGCTGCTCGTCCTAAATTTCTGGCTTGGAAAGCTGTTTTACTCATAGCTTCCACTAAACCGACGACATCAAAATCTTTAATGTCAATTGGTTGCACAGTCTCTTGCAAAAGTTCTTCACGATTCATGGTAGATTTTCCCTAATTAAAGTTTAAGATTAATTCAATCACACAATACCTGATTTTAACTACTGTTTAAGTTATGGAAATATTAAGGATAATTAAACAGTAGCTACAAGGTATTTTTCAATAACTACAAAGTTGTCATTACCCGTGAAATTCTCTCCAAAGCCCAATCTATTTCAGCTTGAGAAATAACCAAAGGTGGAGCAAATCGGATGACATTATCTCTAGTTTCTTTAGCTAATAATCCCTCCTTCATTAAGGCTTTACAAAAACGTCTCGCACCACCAGCTTCTGGGTGCAATTCCATGCCAATTAGTAAGCCTTTACCGCGAATTTCTTTAATATGTGAACTGGGAATTAATTGTAATTTTGCCATAAAGTATTCTCCCAATTTAGCCGCTTTCCCAGGTAAATCTTCGTCAATAATGACATCAAGGGCTGCATTGCCAATAGCAGCAGCTAAAGGATTTCCCCCAAAGGTACTACCATGATCTCCAGGTTGAAATACACCCATAACTTCGTCGGTGGAAATAAAAGCAGAAATTGGATAAAATCCACCTGATAGAGCTTTTCCTAATGTGATACCATCGGGTTTAACATTTTCATGTTCATGGGCAAACATCTTCCCAGTTCTGCCCAATCCAGTTTGAATTTCATCAAAAATCAGTAATACATTATGTTGATGACATATTTTTTCTGCTTGCTTTAAAAAACCATTGGGAGGAACAATAATACCACCTTCACCCTGAATTGGTTCTACCAAAAATGCAGCAGTATTAGGAGTAATTGTTTTTTCTAATGCTTCAGCATCACCAAAAGGAATAACTTTAAATCCAGTTGTCAAAGGACCAAATCCATCTTGATATTGTTCTTCTGTAGAGAAGCTAATCAAACTAATAGTCCGTCCAGAAAAGTTATTGCTACAAACAATAATTTCAGCTTGATTTTCTGGTACACCTTTAATTTTATAAGCCCATTTCCGAATTGCTTTGATAGCAGTTTCCACAGCTTCTGCACCAGAATTCATGGGTAATACTTTAGGTAAACCAGAAATTTGAGCAAGCTTTTGATAAAATTCTCCCAATTGGTCATTACGAAAAGCCCTAGAAGTTAAAGTAACTTTTTGAGCTTGTTTGATCATAGCTTCAAGAATTTTAGGATGACAGTGACCTTGATTTAATGCTGAATAAGCAGACAGAAAATCGAGATATTTCTTACCCTCTATATCCCATACCCAAACTCCTTCTCCTTTGCTGATAACTACATCTAAAGGGTGATAATTATCAGCCCCATATTCCTGTTCTAATTCAATATAATCCTGAGTATTCATAATATTGAAAGATGGAATTTCTAGAGTTACGTTTGCTGACGACATATTTGCTCCTAACAATTTTTAGCGATTACAATCAGATTTGAAAATACATGAAATATTAACTGTTGAATACTTTATCCAACAGATATGAGCATGATATTCGGTTGATAATTCAATACAGTTCAGTTAAAGCTAAAAACTTAAATTTTGTAGGTTGGGTTGACATAAGGAAACCCAACATTATTAATGCTGTTGTTGGGTTGCGCTGTTGCTTAACCCAACCTACTTTTTTCTTAACTAAACTGTATTGGTTTATAATTACCAATTCCAGAACAATATCAACAATGAGAGTAACAAAGTAACTCCCAAAATTAGCTCTATTATTTGATGTTGATGGATTTTTTTGTGAATATCTAAATAGCCATTTGCTTTTTTCCAGACAAACAACCTATGTAGCCAAATTTGCCTACTTTTTAGTGAAGAAACCCGGTTGCCCACTCTGTCTGAATAAAAAATGTTGCTGGCATAAAAACTGATAGTATAAACTGTGATAGGTCTAATTGTGACTCTGATTTTACCCGCACTTAGCGTATAAAAACATTAATTAAGCAAGTTTATTTGAACTTAATTTTACGTCAGATATTAAGCTATCACGAAAATTATAACTCTTCAATACCGGGTAGGGGCATATTACAGAAGTTATATTTAAACGACAATCTCAATTAATGTATTTCTTCCTTTACACGAAACAAATTTAAAATTCATTAAATAATTGCTCAGTGACGACCTGCGTGGGTTGAAAATATTTAATTTTTATTAGCCCAGCGAACTGGGCTTTTTTGTACCAGTGTATTGCTAAAGTTTTTTACCCGCAACATACCGTGGATAACAACTTAGAACGAGAAAGTAGTCCTCACAGTACCAATGACAACATCAGGATTATTACTGGTTTGATTAGGCGCTATTAACCAAATTACACCTGGTGTAATTGAGATATTATCATTTAATTGATACTTGTAGAAAGCTTCCAAGTGCAACGGTGTGGTACGATTAGGGATAGTGCTGATTACATCGCTTGCACCACCTACAAAGGGTCTATAAAAGGGAATGATACCGGAACGAGTAGCATAAGGCGGAACACCGACGACAATACCTCCCAGATTACCTTGTTTGCCCAAATCAGGAAAGGCTAGGGTGATGGCATAACTATACACATCTGCACTTTCATTATCTGTTCCTGCGGATTTACCTTGTTGATTAGTATACATAAACCAACTATTGACGGCAAATTTAGGAGAAACTCGCCACAACCCCGCTACACCGTAAGCGTTAATTTCTCGTCGGGCATTATCGGAAATTAAACTTGGTGAATTGGCGGAAATTGTCCCCACATCATTCAGGAAGGTGGGTGTTCCTGCGGTATAACCGTTGACGTAAGTTAAGCCAAAAGCTAAATTTTTGGTTGGTTGGATACTTAATTGCGCTAAAGCTGAATAGCGACCATCAAACAAACCTCCAGCCGTTGTCCCGTTGTTGCTACCGGGTGTTAAACTCTCTGGACTATTAGCATTGGGAGCTAAGTATCCTAAACTCAAGTTAATAGCCGGACTCAATTCATAATTCAATCCTAAACCCGCACCTTGGGAAACAAGGCGATAAATGGGGCTATATTGAGCAAAGGTGGAAAGTGAACCAGAACCGCCATCTTCATCACCAACTGTACTAAATACATTCGGTAAATAGTCTACGTGTTCTCCCCGATTGGCAAACACAGCCGCGCGTAATTTTTTACCTATGGGAAACTTATAACTAACAGTTCCTAACTCTACACTACCTGCTGTATCGGGAAACTCTTGGTTAAAGGTTTGTCCTCCTTCTGGTGTGGTTTGTCTACTTCCTAATGAAGCGATGAAGGGATCTGCACCATAGCGAAAACCGCCAGCCCTTTGGGGGTGTGGAGTGCTACCAGCTTGAAGTCTAATTTTTAGCTCGTCTTGACCTGTAAAACTACTGACTAAATTGAGGCGGACTCTGTTAGCCAAAATAGTGCTATTGCGGGGGACACCAACTTTGAAAGGATCACTATCTCCACTCAAAACATCAGTAATCGCAAAAATCGCTTCACCAGAAAGCTTGGTAGTGGTGGAAAATTGCTGGCTTTCTAAAGTTGCGCTTCGGCTTTCTACTGCATCTACCCGCCCACGTAAAGTTGCTAATTCTGCGGTAAATTCCTCTTGTAGCCGTTGAATAGTCGCTAAATCTTCTTTTTGAACTGCATCAGCAGTAGCTGTGGCTATTAGCTCATTAACTCTATCTAAACAAGCATTTAAACCAGCGGAAAACTCATAACGAGTCATGGCGCGATTTCCCCGGTATGTTCCATTGGGATAACCTGCTACACAGCCATATCGTTCTACTAAAGATTGTAAAGCACTAAAAGCCCAATCTGTAGGTTGGACATCAGACAATTGAGATACGGAGGTTACTTGTGCTAAATCATCATTTTCTACTATTTCACCAGCCCATACTATCGGTGAAATGAAAACTACTGGGGTTGCTAAGAGTAAACCTGACAAAACTTTTAACATCACATCCTCACTGATACACCCTCATCTGATCTACTTTACACAAATACTCAGATAATGATAATTATTATCATAGTTAAGTATTTGTGTAAACACTTATCAAGTCACCTGATGAAAAAGGTCAACTGTCAAGATTCCGCTTGGTTTCGCGCTATGTCATTGAAGGAAAGGATTGTAGCCAATTCGGAAGAGTTAGGATATGATTCTGAGTTGGGATATAAACTATTTCAACGCTGGAAATCGGCATCAAATTTTGCTAATTCGAGTTTATTTGCTCAGAAGTTGGTAACTGAGGGAATAACAGAAGAGGAGTTTTGTCGTATTTTGGGACAATCTGTAGCACCGATACCTTTATCATGGGTGGAAGAAATTCAGCAAGCTTATGAATATTTAGGCGAAAAAGATATTACAACTGTGCTTTCTAATTCTAGTTTATGCAAACATCCTAATTTTGGGTTCTTGAATGCGATCGCACCTTTCCTTGTTCAAGGTATGATTAAATTAGAAACTGGATTAAATAATATACAAAATATTCCTGAAACTTTAAGTGATATTCATGATGTTCTATTAGAGGGATTACCAGAAAAGCTGCTATTAATGCTGAATACAACCTTAGTATTAGAAGTGAATATAGCCAGATTACAAGGTTTATTAACAGGTGATAATGCCCAAGAAAGATTTTATAGCTTTATACAACGGTTACGAAATCCCGAAGTACAATTAGCATTGTGGCAAGAATACCCAGTTTTAGCTAGACAAGTCCTAGAGGAAATTAATCGTTGGGTAGAAAATAGCTTAGAATTGATTCAACATCTTTCTCATGATTGGGTAGATATTTGTTACCAATTTCAGTCGCCAACCAAGCTAGGAAAATTAATCAAAGTCAATCGGGGAAAAGGTGATAGCCATAATAATGGTAAGTCAGTTACTATACTAACATTTGCAAGTGGTTGGCAGCTAGTTTATAAACCGAGATCATTAGCCATAGATGGGCATTTTCAACAACTGCTATCATGGTTAAATGCAAAAGGCTTTAAACCAGCTTTTCAGACTTTACAAATTCTCAACCGAGATAATTATGGTTGGGTAGAATTTGTGAGCTTTCAAGAATGTGATTCAGCAGAGGAAGTAGAAAGATTTTATCAACGTCAAGGTGGCTATTTAGCATTATTATATGCTTTGGAAGCTACGGACTTTCACTTTGAAAACTTGATTGCAGCGGGAGAACATCCCATTTTAATTGATTTAGAATCTTTATTTCATCCCCGTAGTAATTATCAAGGTACAGCAGCAGATACTCTAGATCGAGAGATAGTTGCAGATTCAGTATTGCAAGTTGGTTTACTACCACAGCCAGTCTGGGGAAATACTGAAGCAGCGGGAATAGATATGAGTGGTTTAGGAGGTGTTGGGGGACAGTTGACACCAGAAAAAGTCCCAAAACTGGTGCAGGTAGGGACAGATATCATGCGGGTTGAACGTCAACAGGCTGTTATCGCAGGTAGTCAAAATCGCCCTCAACTAAATCAACAGGAAATTAATGTACAAGAATATACAGCCGCTATTACAGAAGGGTTTACTGCTGTTTACCGAATTTTATTACAACATCGCCAGGAATTACTCAATATTTTAGCCCGGTTTGCAGAAGATAAAGTGCGTGTGGTAATGCGTGCTAGTAGAGTCTATGCTTTATTGCTGAGGGAAAGTTATCACCCAGATTTTTTACGAGATGCCTTAGAGCGCGATCGCTTATTTGATAAACTGTGGATAGATGTAGAAAACCGTCCGCAACTGAGTCAAATAATTTCCGCAGAAATTAACGCATTGTGGAAAAGCGACATTCCCTTATTTACCACATATCCTCATTCCCGCGATTTATACCATCAAGAAACAGGCTTACACATTCCTAACTTTTTCAACCAATCAGGAATAGAATTAGTACATCATCGCCTGAATAATTTCAGCGAAAAAGACTTACAACGACAAACATGGTTTATCCAAGCAGCTTTAGCTACTTTAGAAATGAGTAAAACTGCGGATAACCATCAAATTAGATTAGGCAAAAAAGCCTGTAATATAAGCACTATAATCCCAACTACGAAAGACCAATTCTTAGAAATAGCCTGTAAAATTGGCGACCGTTTAGAACTCCTCGCACACAATAACGGTGAACTTGTTAACTGGATGGGTTTAAGCGTTACTCCTAATCAGCAATGGACATTAGCACCCTTGGGAACAGACTTATATGCAGGTATACCCGGAGTAGGTTTATTTTTAGCATATTTGGGAGAAATTACCCAAAATCATCCTTATACAAACCTAGCCCAAGCAGCCATAAAAACCTTAAAACAGCAACTCAAAAGAGACTCAATTAAATTCATAGGTGGCTTTAGTGGTTGGGGAGGAATAATCTACACATATACCCATTTAGGAATATTATGGCAAAGAAAAGATCTAATAGCAGATGCAGTTGCCTTAGTAGAAAAAATTCCCCCCTTAATTTCCCAAGATAAACAACTAGATATAATTACTGGTGCAGCAGGTTGCATTGGTAGCTTACTCAGTTTACACCAAATCGTTCCAGAGCAGTTCATTCTTGATGTCGCCAGACAATGTGGTGAACACCTCCTTACCCAAGCCCAAATTACAGATACTGGTATTGGTTGGATATCTCCAGCAGGGGGAAATCAACCCCTAACCGGATTTGCACATGGTAGTGCTGGCTTTGCTTGGGCGCTGGAAAAACTAGCCGTAGCGACTGGAAATCAAGAATTTCAAACCGCAGCCACAGCAGCAATTAACTACGAACGCAGTCATTTTGACCCTAAAACCAATAACTGGATAGATTTACGGACAAACGAGCAAAAAAATAGTTTCATGACTGCGTGGTGTACTGGTGCGCCGGGAATTGGCTTAGGACGTTTAAGTATGACAGAGAATACACCCGATATAATGAAGTATAAAGAAATCACAACTGCCATCCAAACTACCATAAAACAAGGATTTGGTGACAACCATTGTCTCTGTCATGGAGACTTAGGAAACATTGACTTATTATTAATAGCCAATAGCATATTAAATGATCCAGAAATTTTCCAACAAACCGAAAAAATTGTCTCTCAAATATTAGACGATATCCAAAAAAATAACTTTATTTGTGGTGTCCCATTAGGACTAGAAACCCCAGGATTAATGACAGGTTTAGCTGGTATTGGTTACGGACTTTTACGCCTTGCTTACCCTCAAATTATCCCTTCCATTCTTCTGCTTGAACCGCCCAAACAATCATCTTAATCTTTGCATCTTTGTGTGATCAAAATGAAATATCCAATAATTTTACAACATAACGAAGAAGATTGCGGACCAGCTTGTTTAGCAACCATCTCTAAATATTACGGACAACTATTCACAATTACCCGTGTTCGTGAAGCCTCTGGAACAGGACAATTAGGAACAACATTACTCAATCTTAAACAAGGAGCGCAGGTATTAGGATTTAATGCACGTGGTGTGAAAGCTGCATTAGAATTAGTAGATAAAAAACAAATTCCTTTACCTGCAATTATTCATTGGAAAGGGAATCATTGGACTGTTTTATATGGGCGAAAAAATCAAAAATATATCATTGCTGATCCTTTAGTTGGTGTGCGAACTTTAACAAAAGAAGCTCTGCTAAAGGGCTGGACTAATAGTGTAATGCTACTATTAGAACCCCGTGTAGATTTTCTAGAACAACCAGATGATCGGGGAAAAATAGGAGGTTTTAAAGCACTGATACAGCGGTTTTTAAACTATCGCTTTATCCTTGCAGAAGCTTTATTATTAAATTTTGTCGTCGGGTTACTTTCCCTGTTGTCACCGTTTTTGATTCAAATTCTCACTGATGATGTTTTAGTGCGTGGAGATACCCAATTACTCACAGGTATTGCACTGGGAATATTAACAATGAGTTTTATTAGTAGCTGTTTACAATGGGTTCAAGGTAATTTAGTATCCCATTTTGCTCATCGTTTGGAATTAGATTTAGTATGGGAATTTGCTAGAAATATTTTACGTTTACCATTGTCTTATTATGAATCTCGTCGCAGTGGTGAAGTGGTAAGTAGATTACGAGATATTCAAACTATTAACCAATTAGTTTCTCAAGTTGGGGTAATTTTACCAAGTCAATTATTAATTGCAATTACCTCCTTAATTTTGATGCTATTCTACAGTTCTCAACTGACATTGGTGTCAATATTGGTAGCTATTATTATGACTTTTTCTACTGTCCTTTATTTCCCTGTATTACAACAAAAAATCCGCACTGTTTTAGGTTTAGCTTCTGAAAATCAAGGTGTATTGGTAGAAACTTTTAAAGGTGCATTAGTTGTGAAAACTACCAATGCTGCACCGGAATTTTGGCAGGAATTCCAAACTCGCTACGGAAGACAGTCAAATTTAATGTTTCGCACTGTCCAAATTGTTTTGACAAATACCATTTTTTCTAATTGGGTTTCTACTGCTGGTGGAATTATTCTGCTATGGTATGGGAGTATTTTAGTTATTAATCGAGAACTTTCTATTGGTCAATTATTAGCTTTTAATAGTTTAAATACCAATATTCTTGGGTTAGTAAATACCTGCGTTCGCTTCATTACTGACTTTGCTCGCGCTCAAGCTGCAACAGAAAGATTAAATGAGGTAATTAACTCAACTCCTGAATTTTCAGAAGTCAGTCAAAAACCTTTTGGAAATATTCCCGACAACGCTGATATTATCTGTAAAGATATCAATTTTCATCATGCTGGTAGAGTTGATTTATTAAAAGATTTTTCTCTCACTTTACCGGGTGGAAAAGTGGTTGCAATTATCGGTAAATCTGGATGTGGTAAAAGTACCTTAGCAAAATTAATTGCTAGTTTATATCATCCCCAGTCTGGGAATATTCGTATTCATCACTATAACCTTTCTGATATTAATCCTAGCTGCTTACGTCAACAAATAGTATTAATTCCTCAAGATGCACATTTTTGGAGTCGTTCTATTTTAGATAACTTATCTCTTGGTTGTCCTCAAGTTAATTTTGAGCAAATAGTCACAGCTTGTCAAGTTGCAGATGCAGATAATTTTATTAGTAAATTACCTGAAAAATATCAAACTATTTTAGGTGAATTTGGTGCAAATATTTCCGGTGGACAAAAACAAAGATTAGCTATAGCTAGAGGTATTGTAACTAATCCACCAATTTTGATTTTAGATGAATCTACAGCAGGTTTAGATCCCATTAGTGAAAGTTTAGTTTTAGATCAATTACTCACTTATCGTCAAGGTAAAACTACTATTTTAATTAGTCATCGTCCAAGAGTGATTAAACGCGCAGATTGGATTATCCTGTTAGAAGCTGGACAATTAAAACTACAAGGTACTCCGACAGAACTACTTAGCATAGCAGGTGAGCATTTAGATTTCTTAATTCCTTAAGCTGTACTTAAGCAGATTTACCCTATACGGATAGATTACTTGACATTTTTTATAAGAATGATTATTATTCTAATGTTGGTGAAAATGTCATCAATAATACTTTTACAACTGCGACTTCTGGGGAATATTTCGCTATTTCCTAGTTGAAACGTAGAGTTTTTTAATGAGGTAAAATATGTCTAATCTAGATATCATTCGCGCTTGGAAAGACGAAGAATACCGCAACAGCTTAAGTGCTGAACAACAGGAACAATTACCAGCAAACCCCGCTGGTTTAGTTGAACTGAATGATGAAGATATGTCTTCTGTTTCTGGTGGTTGTACAACCTGTGGAGATCCTTTACACACATTATGGTTCGGTTGTAAACCTATTGGAGTAGAAGAACTTAGCTTCTAATTTAGTTGAGAAATATTTCAGGATATTCAACTCTTTCGTAACCTACAGGAGCAGTAGTTTATACCATTTTGAACTAGGGGATTTGATTTTCAACTAATCACTATTTCCGCAAATTGGTATCTATATGAAAATGGTTGAATATCCCGAATTAAAGTAAGCATTTTTAATAATTAAACTTAGTTAATATTTTAATTTATCTCTACGCTTCTGCGTGAAATAAAAAAATGTAATTCATAAAAAATACCTTGTATATTAACAATGAATCAGACAATTCCCAATTTTTTACCAACTGCGAAGTCAGATGAATATTTACCTAGTATTAATATTTGGACAAGATTAGGAGGCTTTTTTTTAGTTGGTGTTTTTGGTGCTGCTGTCACTATTTCCACGTTCACAAAATATCAGCAAACTGTAAAAGCATTTGCTAATGTTCGTCCAACTGGTGAGGTACGAATAGTGCAAGCTTCTATAGAAGGAACTGTTAAAAAAATCTCGGTTAAGGAAAATCAATTAGTAAGAAAAGGTGATGTTTTAATTATTCTTGATGATATCCAATTACAAAATCAGAAAAATCAACTCAAGGGAAATATTCAGCAATCTCAATTACAAATTAGGCAATTGAATGCTCAAATTGCAGCTTTAAATCGCCAAATTGCTACAGAGACAGAAAGAAATAAACGCATAGTTGCATCTGCTATTTCTGAAGTCCAGCAGACAAAACGGGACTATCAAGATAGAAAAGTAGCTGTTAGTAGTGAATGGCAAGAAGCACAAGCTAATATAAAGATTGCAGAAAATGAATTATTACAAGTAAAATCAGAATTGCACTCAATTCAGGCTAATTTAGAAAGTGCAGAAGCAGGATTGAAAGCCGCAATAGTCAAGCGGTTGCGTTATGAAGATATAGCTAAAACTGGTTCAATTTCTCAAAATCAATTAGAAGAAGTTCAACTAGCTGCAACTCAACAAGCACAAATTGTCGAATCACAAAAAGCCACATTAGCAAGTCAAAAACAAGTTATTCAACAAAAACAACAAGCTTTGACATCTGCAATTGCTAGAAGTAAAAAAGCAGATTCATCTCTAAATCCTAGTAATGCAGTAATTACTATTAGTGAAGAAAAAGTTGCTACTGAACGCGCAAATGGCAAAACTAATTTAGCGAGATTACAACAAGAAAAAGAAAGTTTAATCCAAGGTAAAATTGAAATTCAAAACCAAATAAATAATACAGAAAAAGAACTCCAACAAGTTTTAACTCAGATACAAAAAACTGTCATTCGAGCTTCTGCAACTGGAACTATTTTAAAATTAGAATTACGAAATTCTGGACAAGTGGTAAATTCTGGCAGTGCTATTGCTCAAATTTCTCCTAGTCATACCCCTTTAGTAATTAAAGCCCGTATTAGTGCTACTGATATTAGTAAAGTGAAAGTTTGTCAAGTCAAAAAAGTTGGAGAATGTGAAACAGGAAAAGTCAAAATGCGGGTTTCTACTTATCCTTACCCTGATTATGGTACATTATCTGGGGCTGTAAGAGCGATCGCCACTGATTCAACAGCATCACAAAATCATGAAAATACTACAACAGCAGCATATTACGAAATTACAATTGAGCCAGAAAAACTTTATTTAGAAAGAGGAAAACAACAATATCCAATCCAATCTGGTATGGAAGTAACAGCAGATATTATTGCCGAAGAAGAGACTTTATTAATTTTTATTCTTAGAAAAGCTAGATTATTAACAAATTTATAAATGGTATATAAAGAAATAATTTAAATGGTTATAAAATTCGCACCTAGATCCCGGACTTCTGACATCTATTTATAATTTGTGGACACAATAAAATCTTAATTCTTTGTGCCTTTGGATTAGATATATTCCTATATTTGATCAGCAAAGCCTAAAACATGAGTCAATACCAGGTAAATATCTTATTTGACAGCTTGTCTTTTGACAAACTGAGTCTATGAAGTAAATAATCCTACCTGGAGACTTGGGACGTAATATCTCTAGTTATTTTTTCGTGGAATGTGGGGTGTGGCTTTGAAATTAAAACAGTGTGTGTCTATAAGTGTGGCAAGTACGATTTGTTTGTTGATAACTCAAAAAGCAAATGCAGAAACTGTTCCCAGTGGAGTTATTACAAATATTCCGCGACTAAATGATATTGAACGTCCAAAAACGAGTATTAAAGATTGGTTAGCACAGGAATCTCCAACTTCTCAAGTTTTGCAAATTACTGGTGTACGACTGCAAGAAACAGAAGCTGGTTTGGAAGTGGTTTTAGAAACGACCACTGGAGAATTAGCTGCACCTGAAACTTTAATTGATGGCAATATTTTAATTGCAGATATAGCAAATGCGGTACTAGTTTTACCAGATCAAAAAGAGTTTATAGCCAAAAATCCAGCAGCGGGAATTGCTGCAATTACGGTTACACAACAAGAAAATAACCAAGTCCGAGTTTTAGTAACTGGAATTGAAGACGCACCCACACTACAGATAAGTGCAAATAATGGCGGTTTAACTTTAAATATATCTGCCGCTACATCAGAACCAGGCATAGAAATAACCGTCACAGCCCAAAAGCGGACAGAAGATGCTCAAGATATACCACTCAGCCTCACCGTAATTCCGCGTCAGCAACTCGAAGACGGTCAAGTTAGTTCTTTCTCTGGTATCGCCAACAACACACCCAACTTTACCTTTTCTTCCTCTTCATCCGGTAGTGCTGAATACAACTACTACAGTATGCGGGGTTTAAGTAATTTTAATGCTTTTACTAATCAAGATACTGTAGCTTTTTACATAGATGATGTCCCATTTGATTACGGTGGCTTTTTAGACCTGGGCTTGATTGATTTGGAACGAGTCGAAGTCCTACGCGGTCCCCAAAGTACCCTTTACGGGAGAAGCAGTCCGGCTGGGGTAGTAAATGTGATTTCTCGTCAGCCGACTCAAACGCCGGAATTTGGAATTTCAGCTAGTTATGGTAGCTACAACAGCCGTGAATTGCAACTTTCCCTCAGTGATGCGGTAATTCCTGATCAACTATCATTTCGATTAGCTGGTACATACAACGCACGGGATGGGTTTATTGATAATACGACATTGAATCGCACCGTTGGCGAAGTGTCAAAAGTAGCAGGACGGGTGCAAATTATGTGGACACCCACACCAGAATGGAGCGTGTCTTTCAATACCTATGCTAGTGATAGCGATGGTGGCAATCCTACCTATAATCTCCGTAATGCTCCTGATCCATTTCAGATCGATCAAAGTGTGGATGGTTTTGCCCGGTTAAGCAGTAATACCCAAGCCTTGAAAATCGGCTATGATGGTGCTAAATTTCGGGCTACGTCCATTACAGCCAGGCGTTTTACCAATCAATCCAATTTTCTGGGAGATAACTTTGCTGAACTTGATGTACTCAGGCAAATTATAGATATTAATTCCACCGTTTGGTCACAGGAGTTGCGTTTCCAGTCACCAGAAAGTGCAGACCGTTTTCGCTGGTTACTCGGTGGATATTATGAAGGGCGTGATTTTAATGTTGTTAATGATACTATAGAACGAACTGCCACTGCTGCCGCCATATTCGGTGTACCAGAGGGACGCAACCGCGTTTCTGCCGAACAATCTCGTAATACTTATGCAGTATTTGGTCAATTAGACTATAAACCTATTGAACCGTTGACGTTATTTGCAGGTTTGCGTTATGAAACTGCGGATAGCACCCTCAGCCGTCGTCGTGTGTTGGAAACGCCTGGTGGTGGAGTTATCCCATTGAGTGCTGAATTAAAAGGTGCAGAAATCAGTAGTAGCACCGTAATTCCTCGTTTTGGGTTGCAGTATCAAATTACGCCAAATTTAATGGCTTACGGGACAATTGCTCAAGGCTATCGCCCCAGTGGACTCAATTACCGCGCTGACGATGACGCAACCCGTCAATATCGAGAAGAAAAATCTTGGACTTATGAAGCGGGTTTAAAGTCTTCCTGGCTGGATAACCGCTTGACTGCAAATTTATCGGTGTTTCGGACTAATGTGAATGACTATCAAGTTTTGCTAACCGATAATGATGGATTTTTCCGCGATATTGCCAACGCTGATGTGGATATCACTGGATTAGAATTTGAACTAAAAGCTCAACCTGTAAAAGGGCTAGATTTAATTGCTGGTGTGGGTTATGTAAACAGCAAATTTCAAAACTACACCAATCCATTTACAGGCATAAATTATAGTAATAATCGCGTTCCTCTCGCACCAGAATTAACTTACAATTTAGCGATTCAATACCGCAGTGCGGGGGGTATTTTTGCCCGTGGAGAATTGCGCGGTTACGGCACAAATTATTTTGATGATGCTAATCAAATTAAGCAAGATCCTTTTGTATTAGTAAATGCCAGGATTGGTTATGAGTGGAAAAAGTACGGTATTTATTTATTTGCTAACAATTTGTTTGACACTCGTTATATTAACTCTGGTTTCTTTTTCCCACCACCTAATGTAACGGCAGGATTTGGTGATCCAGCGATGTACGGTGTGCAAATAAAAGCGAGTTTTTGATTTATAAATAGTATGAAATCCGTAACGCACTATGATCAAAAAATTGGTGCGTTACGTGATCACTAACACCGAAACAAAACTTATAAGTAATACCATTTCTTTATGAGCTTGCGCCGAATTTTTTGATCTTGTATTTCTTTCTTCGCTTCCTTCGTGTCTTCGTGGTTCATTTCTTATCTAAATTTAGC
>RDYJ01000111.1 GCA_004293145.1 Nostocales cyanobacterium
TCCAAATAATTAACAATAGCCAAATCAACGCAGATGGAAATTGGGGCATTATTTCTATTGGCAATAATAGTTCAGATGGCAATAATAGTTCAGCTATTCCACAAACAGTTGAAATTAACAATAGTCACTTAACAACAACAGACAAAAATCAAAGTCAGATTCTTGCTGATACCTCCTCAAAAGCAGGAGCGATTATTATTAAAGCCAATGACAGCACCTCTATTACAAACAACAGTAGCCTTAAAGCCGTTACTAGTGGCGATGGAGAAGGCGGAAATATTGAAATATTCACAGGCTCTCTATCTATCAGTGATAGCTCTACATTAGATACTTCCACAGAAGGAAAGGATAATGCTGGGAATGTAAGTATCAATGCCAGAGATAGTTTAACACTGCAAACAAAAGGAAGCATTTCTAGTATTGCGACAGCCACAAGTAAAGGTAGTGCTGGTACAATTGAAATTACAGCACCAAAAATTACCCTCAGAAGCGAGGCAAAAATAGAAGTTAACAGTACAAACACTGTTTCAACAAGTAAAGCCGGAAATATTACCTTTTCAGATAATCAGTACCTAAAACTAGACAACGCCTCTATCACCGCTAAAAATGATGGGGGTAATGGTGGCGATATTACAATAAATACACAGAATTTACTTTTGCGACGCAAAAGTGAGATTTCCACTACCGCTGGTTCAGAAAATACTAGTGGGAATGGTGGCAAAATTACCATCAATGCCGAAAATGGATTTGTGATTGCAGTACCTTCAGAAGATAGTGATATTATTGCTAACGCCTTTGGTGGTAATGGAGGGATAATTAATATTAACGCTAGTCGTGTGTTCGGATTAGAAACACGGGAACGTTTGAATAAAGACCAACTGGAAGGAATTCGTAACAACAAGAGTAGTGAAATTAGTGCTAGTTCTGATATAGGTGATGATGGACAAGTGGCAATTCAAACTATCAGTGTTGACCCTAGTCAAGGACTGGTGCAATTACCCACTGACTTAGTAGACTTGACAGGGTTAATTGCTCAAGGTTGCGGTAGTAACAATAACAATAATGTCGCTAAAGGTCAGAGTGCATTTGTTGTCACTGGTAGGGGCGGATTACCACCTAACCCTGATGATGCTTTGAGTGCTGGAACTCTGTCAACGGATTGGGTGACAAGAGATACTAATAAATATAGTAATAATTCTGAAGAAACGAAAATAACACAAAAGCGGGAGATAGACTCTTCACCATTAGTCGAGGCTGTGGGGATGGTACGCAATGCGGACGGTGATCTAGTTTTAACTGCCCAACCTGTGACTGCTAGAGGTTTTCAGTCTGGTTTACCTTCTCCAGTATGTAATGTTGCTCAAAGGGAGGGTAAATAATGTATTTTTCTCTAAAAATTGGCTTTTTGGCTAGATGCCAGATGTTCCTACTACCAGCAATATTCCTTTATAGCCTGAACTCAGAACCGCTGGTTGCACAGGTAGCTCCTGATCCGAAACCTCCTTCTGCTCAACCTTTACCAGAACCAGAACCTCTGCCAGTTTTACCACCTCCAGACCAATTATTGCCGATTCCCACACCAATACCAAACCAACCGGAAGTAAGTCCAGAGGTGCTACCGACTACATTAGTGGTGAATGAGTTTAAGTTTGTGGGAAATACGGTTTTTAGTGGGGAAGAACTGGCGAAAGCTGCTGCTGCTTATACTAAACGCCCTGTTACTTTTACTGAACTTCTACAACTGCGTTCTGAATTAACAAAACTATATATAGAAAAGGGTTATGTGACTTCTGGTGTGATTATTCCTCCCCAAACTATTAAAAATGCGGTGGTAGTGATGCAGATGGTGGAAGGAAGTTTAGAAAAGATTAATGTGACGGGGACACGCAGGTTGAATAAGAGTTATATTAGCGATCGCCTTTCCCTCGCTGCTGGTAAACCATTTTCACGCGATCGCCTGTTAGAAGGGTTACAAATTTTACAACTTAACCCGCTAATAAAAAGTATATCTGCGGATTTACAAGCGGGTATTCGTCCAGGCACAAATATTTTAGAAGTGAAAGTCACTGAAGCGGATTCTTTTAATACCCAAATAGTAGCAGATAATGGACGCAGTCCCAGTGTGGGTAGTTTTCGGCGGCAACTGGTTCTCAATGAAGCCAACTTATTAGGACTGGGAGATAATATCAATATCAGTTATGCCAACACTGATGGTAGTAATGGCTTGGATGTCAGCTATAGCTTACCAGTTAACCCCCGCAATGGTAAGTTGATTTTTGCTTATGGAACTAGTGGTAGCGAAATTTTAGAACATCCTTTTAATAGCTTAGATATTACATCCAGGTCACGCTACTATGAGTTAACGTTTCGTCAGCCAATGATTCAAACTCCCAGCCAAGATTTTACCCTGGGACTAACCGCCAGCCACCAAACCAGTCAAACTTTTTTAGGAGCAGATAACATTGGTCCGTTTCCTCTGGCGGTTGGTGCTGATGATCAGGGAAGTACCCGTGTTTCGGCTGTACGATTTTTCCAAGAGTGGAGTCAACGCAGTAGCCAAGAAGTAATAGCAGCCCGTTCTCAATTTAGCTTGGGATTGGGTTTTTTAGGCTCAACAATCAATGAAAATGCACCTGATAGTCATTTTTTGAGTTGGCGCGGACAAGGACAGTGGTTGCGTCTTCTAGCGCCGGATACGTTACTGTTACTACAAGCAGATATACAATTAGCAGATAGAAGACTGTTGGCTATGGAACAATTTGGTCTTGGTGGACAAACCAGTGTGCGGGGATACCGTCAGGATTATTTATTAACTGATCATGGCTTGCAAGCAACCGCAGAGATACGACTACCGATTTTGCGTGTTCCTAAAATGCAGGGGGTTTTACAATTAACGCCTTTTGTAGATATGGGTACTGGTTGGAATAATGGTGATTCTCATCCTGATCCTAACACTTTGATTAGTACGGGTATGGGTTTGCTGTGGCATCAGGGGAATAATTTAACAGCGCGTTTAGATTGGGGTATTCCATTAACTTCTGTTGATACTAAGAAGGAATCTTGGCAGGAAAATGGGTTATATTTTTCTCTTAATTATAAGTTGTGAATTTGTTTAACTCAAAGTCCCCCTTTAAAAGAGGGATTTAGAGGGATATTTTTAATCTGATTCTGATAAATTAGAATTGATTAGCTGTTGAAAATCTTCTACACAATTAACACTAATTGCTGATATAAAAAATTGTTTTAACAAAGATTTATCATCAATTTTATTCATGTTTTCAACCAGATTTTCGCTAATATTCCCAAACCTTACTTGCAAAAGTTTGATAATATCTTGTTTTTGGGTTTGTTTCCGAGTTCTTTCTATTGCCCGTCTTTCAATATTACTTAACAACGGCATTTGGGGGTTTTCGTCCAATCAATTTGTTGATGAACTTCTGGATAGAAGAAGGTGAGAAATGAATCAAAATAATCTCCTATCGCTTCCTTCCAGGTTTCATCATAGTTGGCTGTAATTTCAGCCATTTTGCTCAAAACAGTGGAAATTATTTTTTAGTACCCATGTAATTTTAGCAGTTTTGCAAATACACCTTGACAATTGGCTCATTTTATTACAGCATTTTTTATATATTGATTTTGCGCCTTTGTGTGAGATTGAAAAATTTGCTTTATTTACAGAAAATATCCATTAATCAAAATTTAAACATGAACCAGTTTAAATCAAGAAATCAAACAAAATTTTTCCAAATACAACCTTCAATTCGTTATGCTATTTTAGCTTTTTTAACGGCTATATTGTGCATATTTACTTGGCCTGTAGTTGCTCAAAACCAAAATACCACAACAGTAGTTAATCTTCCCCAGGAACAACAAGCAAAAACTCTTTATCAAGAAGGGAGATTTAGCGCAGCCATTAACTTATTACAGCAAGCAGAGCAAATTTATGAAAGAAATAAAGATGCTGTCGGACAGTCAGTGGTTCTAAGTAATTTAGCTTTGAACTTTCAACAATTAGGACTCACTGCACAAGCCAACCAAGCAATAGAAAATGCTATTAATATTTTGCAGAAAAATCAAAATTCTGGACAGAGTTTAACGGTTTGGGCGCAAGTTTGGGATGTGAAAGGTAGTTTGCATCTGACACAGGGAAAACCGGAAGATGCTTTATCATCTTGGCAGCAAGCGGAATCACTTTACCAACAGTTACAAGATCCTAATAAAACTACACTTACCCAAATTAACCAAGCACAAGCATTAAAGGCTTTGGGACTATATCAACGGGCAATTTCTAGTCTACAAAAATTGACAATTTATTTAGATAAACAACCAGACTCTCTCACCAAAGCAGTTAGTTTTCGCAGTTTGGGTGATGCGCTTTTGATTGCTGGTGATATCAAACAGGCAGAAGCAAATTTAAACATAAGTCTCAAAATTTCTGAACAAATAAAATCAAAAGAAGCTATTGCCCAAGCGGCTCTTAGTTTAGGTAATCTCGCCCGTGCGAAGGGAAATATGACAGTAAAGCGAGCAGAGAAAACACAACAACAAAACCAGGCTATTAATTATTACGAAAAAGCATCTTTATCATCAGCTAGTTTAATTACCCAAACCCAAGCTAAATTAAATAGTTTGCGGCTGTTGGTAGAGATAGAAAAATGGCAAGATGCACAAGAACTTTATCCTAAACTGCAAAACAAAATTGCTAATTTACCTCTAGGCAGACCTGCTATTTATGCACAGGTGAATTTTGCCCAAAACCTACTTAAATTAAATCATAAAATACCTATCAATTTGCAAACAATTGCCCAAATTCTAGCTGTAGCAAGACAGCAAGCAGAACAATTACAAGATGTGCGATCACAATCTTTTGTGTTGGGTAATTTAGGGCATTTATATGAATTAACTCAGCAATGGTCTATTGCCCAAAACCTGACTGAAAAAGCTTTGAATTTGTCTCAGTCTATTCAAGCAGAAGATATAGCTTATCTTTGGCAGTGGCAAATGGGGCGCATTTTATGTCAAGGTGATATTCATTGCTCGCAAAAACCAAACTTTAACAGTGCTATTTCTGCTTATACAGAAGCTTTTAATACTCTCCAAACCATCCGGGGAGATTTGGTGGCGACCAATGCGGATGTACAGTTTTCTTTCCGTGAAAGTGCTGAACCTGTATATCGCAGCTTGGTAGATTTGCTGTTACAATCTCCATCGGCGACACAGGACAATCTTAAACAAGCTCGTCAAGTTTTGGAAGCTCTACAAGTAGCGAAATTGCAAAACTTCTTACAACAAGCCTGTCAAGATAGCAAATTACAATTGGACGAAGTAATTGATACCAAAGACAAAACCGCCGCAGTTATTTATTCTGTTATTTTGAGCGATCGCCTAGATGTGATTATCAAGCTACCTCATCAGGAACTGTACCATTTTCCTACCCAGATATCGAGAAAAGAAAGTGCAGAAATTTTGAACCGTCTGCATAGTAATCTTCAAGAAGTAGGCAGCGATGAAGAGTTACAGGAAGATGCGAAAAAAGTCTACAGTTGGTTGATTCAGCCATTACAAACACTCCTGGATAAAAATCACATCAAAACTCTGATTTTTGTCTTGGATGGACCACTACGGAGAATTCCGATGGCTGCTCTCTATGATGGTAAAAAGTATCTAGTCGAAAAATATGCTGTTTCCTTAGCTTTAGGTTTACAAGTACGTGACCCCATACCTTTGCAAAGAACAGAAATGAAGGTTTTAGCAGCTAGTTTAACTGAACCACCAGCAAACGTTTCTGGCTTTTCTCGATTGGAAAATGTGGAGAAAGAAGTGAAGGAAATTAAGAATACAGGGGTAGCTGTTAATTGGATTGCTGAACAACAATTTACGCGGAAAATATTTAATCAACAGCTAAATGCTGATCAATTTGACATAGTACATTTAGCCACTCATGGTCAATTTGGTGCAGATCGAGAAAATACCTTTGTGCTAACAGCAGATGGAACTTTAAAGATAGACGATTTCGCCCAGATGTTTAACCGAGAAAAACAAAGTAGCACACAAAAAATTGAACTATTAATTTTGAGTGCTTGTCAAACAGCCAGCGGTAACGACCAAGAAGTGATGGGTATTGCAGGAACTACAGTACAAGCAGGAGCTAGTAGTGCGATCGCTAGTTTGTGGGATCTAGACGACGAAGCTGGTGTTACCTTCACCAAAGAATTTTATCAGCACTTGGGGCAACCCAATGTCAACAGAGCCGAAGCACTACGTCTAGCACAGTTAGCTTTGCTTAAGAATGTTCAATATGACCATCCCCGCTTCTGGTCTCCTTATGTCCTCGTGGGTAGTTGGTTATGATGGGAGTCTGCGTTTACCATATCTTGAGTAATATTTCACGCAAAGGCGCAAAGCGAGGGAAGAGGAGAACCTTTTAATACTGCAAAGTCTTAAAAACATAATTTTAGGCTGCTAAATAAGAGTTAAAATGCGTCTACCCGTGTCTGAGAGGGGTTGGGGTGAGGTTCATCGAATTCACGTTAATTTACCAAAATTTAAAGAGTCTCCACACCCCGGAAATTTTGAGCAATACTGGTACAAGTAAGAAAGGTTTACAGAACATTACAAAAATGACGATTCAACCTACAAATACAGCATTATTAGATTGGAGTGGTGATACTTTAGCCGTTGGCTTATTTGAAGACGCAGTAGAGTTAACAGGTGATTTGGCCACTCTAGACGAGAAAAGCGGCGGAATTTTCCAAGAAATCATTGCTGAAGAAGAATTTACAGGTAAACCAAATAGCACCGTCGTTATTCGGGTAGGTGCTAGTCATCCCGTGCGGAAAGTGATTTTAGTGGGTTTAGGGAAACCGGAGACGCTGAAATTAGAAACTTTACGCCGTGTAGCCGCTACAGTAGCACGAACTGCCAAAAAGCAAAAAACTAAAACCCTGGGAATTAGTTTACCACTGTGGAACAATGACCCAGCAGCTACAGCCCAAGCTATTGCTGAAGGTACACAACTGGCACTTTATCAAGATACTCGCTTCAAATCTGAACTAGAAGATAAAAGTCCTCAAATCGAAACTATTGATTTACTGGGGTTAGCGGGACAAGAAGCAGCTATTACCCGTGCAGAACAAATTGTTTCTGGGGTGATTTTAGCTAGGCAGTTAGTAGCAGCCCCAGCTAATGCTGTGACACCGATAACTATGGCAGAAACCGCCCAAGCTATAGCGAAAGATCACGGGTTACATCTGGAAATTCTGGAACAAGCAGAATGTGAAAAATTAGGTATGGGTGCATTTTTAGGAGTCGCCCAAGCTTCGGACTTACCACCTAAATTTATTCACCTCATTTACAAACCAGCCACCACACCTAGACGTAAACTGGCAATTATCGGTAAAGGTTTAACCTTTGACTCCGGCGGTTTGAATATTAAAGGCGCTGGTAGCGGTATTGAAACCATGAAAATTGACATGGGTGGTGCTGCGGCCACTTTGGGCGCGGCTAAAGCCATTGGGCAGCTAAAGCCAGATGTAGAGGTTCACTTTATCTCAGCCGTCACCGAAAACATGATTAGCGGTAAGGCTATGCACCCTGGAGACATCTTAACCGCATCCAATGGCAAAACCATCGAAGTCAACAACACTGATGCTGAAGGGCGTTTGACCTTGGCTGATGCTTTGGTGTATGCTGATAAATTAGGTGTAGATGCGATTGTTGATTTAGCAACTCTCACAGGTGCTTGTGTAGTGGCTTTGGGTGATGATATCGCTGGTTTATTTACACCAGATGATGCTGTTGCTTCCCAACTACAAACCGCATCAGAAACAGCAGGTGAGAAAATTTGGCGGATGCCAATGGAAGAGAAATATTTTGACGGGTTAAAATCTGGTATTGCGGATATGAAAAATACCGGACCTCGTTATGGAGGCTCTATTACTGCGGCTTTGTTCCTGAAGCAGTTTGTTAAGGATACCCCTTGGGCGCATTTAGACATCGCCGGTCCAGTTTGGGCTGACAAGGAAAATGGTTACAACGGTGCTGGTGCAACTGGTTTTGGTGTGAGAACTTTGGTTAGTTGGGTACTGAGTTAATTTTTGCGGTTTATCAATTATTAAAGGTTCTGCTGTGGGTGATACCAGAGACAGAGCCTTTTTTGGAGCAAATTGAGTAACCAGCACAACAGCTTACAGCGAATTTCATCTCAGTGAGGTACACTTGTGGCGGGCTGTCCGGCCTACCCCACAAGATTTTGATCATTTATGATCGTACCTCATATACCTGCAATCTGCTGTATCTTCAAAAAATTAAATGTGCGTCACCTATCACCTATTACCTGTCATACTTGCATAGATTTCAAAACTGCCACCAATTTTTCAATATGCCTTTTTTCATGTGTAGTCATCATCGTGATTCTCATCCGACTGGTGGGAACTGTGGGGGGACGAATGGCAGGAGCAAAAATACCTGCTTCTCTCAGATGCTTTCCTGCTGTTAATGCTGTAGCTGCATCAGGTAATGGAAAACATAATATTGGTGATTCTGTAGGTAAGATTTTCAAGTTGGGTAAATTCTCTTTGATTAACTGTTTCAAATAATCAACATTTGCCCATAGTTGCTGCCGGCGTTCTGGTTCTTGTTGTACTATTTTAATAGCTGCTAAGGCTGCGGCTGTGTCTGCTGGTGACAGGGCTGTGGTATAAATCCAACTGGGAGCGCGATTTCTTAAAAAGTCAATGAGAGTATGACTTCCCGCTACATATCCACCTAAGCTTCCCAAGGCTTTACTTAATGTGCCTATTTGAATTAACTCTCTACCTGTACAGTCGAAATGCTCTACACATCCAGCCCCTGTTTTACCCATAACTCCGGTAGCGTGTGCTTCATCTATCAGCAGCATACAACTAAATTCTTCAGCTAAATCTAGCAGTTCTGGTAAAGGACATAAATCACCATCCATGCTAAAAACGCTATCGGTAATAATTAAACAGCGTCTGTATTTTTGACGTTGTTGCTGTAATTTTGCTGTTAATGCAGCGATATCACAATGGGGATATTCTATGATGGTTGCACCACTGAGAACTGCCCCGTTTTTTAAACTTGAATGATTATATTGATCTGATAATATTAAATCTCGCTTTCCAATTAATGCAGTAATTGTACCGATATTTGCTAAATATCCCGAACTAAAAACTACTGCATCTTCTGTTTGTTTGGTAGATGCGATCGCCTGTTCCAATTCCCTGTGTAATTCTCTATGTCCGCTGAGTAATCGAGAACCTGTACTACCAGTACCAAATTGTTGAATAGCTTGAATTGCGGATGTTTTCAAGCTTTCGTCTGCGGCTAATCCTAAATAATCGTTACTTGCGAAATTAATCACCTTTTGCCCAGATAACAGCACAGTTGCACCGGGAAGACTGTTAATTGTTTGTACCGAACGATACCAGTCAGCCCGATGAATAGTTGTTAAAGATTCCTGTATCCAAGCGTAAGGATTATTATTCATTACTCAGCATTTTTTCATCGCACACAGTGGTGTTTTAGATATCCAGTTCATAATTATGAATTATGAATTATGAACTACTTCATTGCTACTCAGATGAGCGATCGCTTGTTTAATCCAATCTTCCACATAGGCATCTTTGGGTAAACCGATATTTTCGCTAACAACGTGCAGAGCGTGACTGACTTCATGGGCAGTATATCCCAAAGCGAAGAGAGTCATTTGCACTTCTTCCAAAATTCCTGGTGCAGGACCACCTGTAGCCACGAAGAACCCTGCTGACTTACGCCACTCAATCAATTTGCCTTTCAGTTCTAAACATAAGCGTTCAGCGGTTTTCTTGCCCACACCAGGAGCTTGAATTAAGATTTGGGTATTAGCCGCAATAATCGCTTGGACTAACTCCGGTAATTCCAAAGTGTCCAAAAGAGCGATCGCTAAAGCTGCACCAATTCCACTTACAGAAAGCAAATGACGAAATAAATCCCGTTCTGAGGGGGAAGAAAAGCCATAGAGCATGGGTACTTCTTCCCGAATTTGGTAATGGGTAAAAATTTGTACCACATTACCAGTATTTGTTAATTGGTTAGCTAGGCGTTGGGGAACTTGTAAATCATACCCCGTGCCATTGACTTCTAAAGTCAGAATCGTGCGATTGGCGCTAACCGTTTGCACACCAGCCACTATACCTTTAAGATAGCTTATCATTCTAGGAAACCAAAGTATTTGAGTCCTTCTATAATCCCCGCCGCACAAAAGTTTTGTGCTAGGTAACGGTAGTCAGCAGGGTTTTGATTGTGCCATTGTAACAACTCTGGACGAGCATTACCGACAATGATTCCCCGTTCCTTACCTACAGCGAATAAAGCAATATCATTACCTGAATCGCCACAAACAACAGTTTGCTCGGCTGCAAATTTCCACTTTTGTCGTAAAAATTGCATTGCTTGACCTTTATCGCTGGTAAGGGGTAAAATGTCAAGGTCTATTCCGCTACTATAAATTAATTTTATATTCAGTTGAGATTTTTGCAATTCTGCCTCAAGTTGTGGTAATATGCCCGAAAATTCTGCTTTGAGGAAGAAACTGACCTTAAAAGGGCGTTGTTCCGATTCTGGTTGCAGAACTAATTCAGGAAATTTATGAGTAATAGTAAGTATAGTTTCCCTTTGCCATCCGGGGGAGAGAATTTCTGACCATTCGGGATCGGGAATATCGCTACCATTGTGGTAAATCTCTGTACCCACAGATAAAACCAGCGCATCTGGGGAGAAAAGATTTTTTTCCTGTTGTAGTTCTCGGTACAGAAGAGGAGAGCGTCCTGTAGAATAAACTATTTTTGTACCATGTTGTTGACGATGACGTTGCAAGCGATCGCTCAATTCTACCAAAGCCTGATCATCGCCTACGAGGGTATGATCCAAATCGGTTACAAATAAGAACTTAGTCACAGCATTCTCCTTTGTTAGCATTAGCAACATAAAGAGTGTACGCTGTTTTTGAAATTTATTAAACCAGTGCCATTTCTGTAATACCTTAAGGAATACCTGCTTGTTGAAAAATTTGTTCTGCTGAAATTACCAAACCTAGAAATAAAGAATCTTCTAAACTATCTGTACCTCGTTTTGTTTGGGGACGTGCATCAGGATAAAAAATAGTTACCGTTTTCGCTTTAGGATCTATTACCCAAACCCTCATCACACCTGCATCTAGATAATCTGTAGCTTTGGCGCTCATCTCTCCAAAAGATTGATCAGGTGATATGATTTCTATTACTAAATCTGGGGGAATAGGACAAGCTTCATTTTCAATTACATCACTAGGAAACCGAGAATAGGAAATATATAATAAATCGGGAACAGGAACCCAATCTTTACCACGAATTTTTAAAATAACCGCCCATTCTACACCAACTTCACCTTTATTGTCTGCCCATTGGGTGAGAATTAAACATAATGCAATAGTTAATCGAGAATGGAATCTTTTTGGTGACATTTTTGGTTTTGCTTCCCCGTTAACTAATTCATAAGTGATATCCTCTTCTGGAAGGTTGAGAAATTCTTGTAGTGTCAGTTGATGTTTAACAGAAATCATAAATTAATTTATAGTTAGCAATTATTACATAATAGCTGAATAAATAAGAGTTTGTCAGAATCAGGATATCCAGGATTATAAGATTTACAGGATGTGATTGTCAAATTTTTCCTGATTAAATTCAACTCAATTATAGTCGGTTTCAGCCGACTTTAGCTTTGAGACAGGGAATTTATTCCCTGGATTACATTAGGGATTATATAAAGATATCAGGATATCCAGGATTTGAGGATTTTCTGGATGTTGTTTATCTGTGTTCATCTGCGTTTAATTTTTGATGTTTTTTATTTGTTAGTGATGGTAGATAACGTTTTTTAAACGAACCGCAGAGACGCAGAGGACACAGAGAAAAAATTAAAGTTAGTAAGGTTTAGATGTCTTATTTTTTTGGTTAATTTCTATTATATCATATCTGGGTTATTTTTAAGAATATAAAATAACATCCTGTACATCCTTTAATCCTGGATATCCTGATTTAGACAAAATTGGGTAATTGGTAATGGGTAATTATATTTTTCCCAATCACCAATCACCAATCACCAATCACCAATCACCAATCACCAATCACCAATCACCAATCACCTAAACATCACAACTCAACTCATCGGCTTTTTGGCTAAACCTGCGGTTTTCCCGATAATCTACCCGACAATCTATAACAGCAGGTACATCTTGAATTAAAGCTTCTTTGAGGACAGGAATTAAATCAGTTGCAGATTCAACACGATAACCTTTTAAACCCATACTTTCGGCGAATTTGACAAAATCAGGATTACCAAAATGGACAAAAGCAGAATTACCTTTACCAAATTGATTTTCCTGTTTCCACTCAATTAAACCATAGCCACCATCATTAAAAATTAAGGTGACAAAAGGTGTACCCACCCGCAAAGCTGTTTCTAATTCTTGAGAATTCATCATAAAACCACCGTCGCCGGTCACAGCTACAACTTTACGATTTGGATAGACTAATTTAGCTGCTAAAGCCCCAGGAATTGCAATTCCCATTGCTGCAAAACCATTAGAAATAATGCAAGTATTGGGACTATGACAATGATAATGTCTAGCCATCCACATTTTATGTGCGCCAACATCAGAAATAACAATATCATCTGGTCCCATCACTTGCCGCAAATCATAAATTAATTTTTGCGGTTTAATGGGAAATCCATCATCATGGGCGTATTGTTCATAATCAGCGCGAATATTGGAACGTAAACTAATGGCGTAAGGGGTAGGTTTACTTTGACGATCTGCCAATTTCAATATTTCATTAACTGAATCAGAAATATCACCGACTATTTCCACTTTGGGAATATAACTACTATCAATTTCCGCAGAAGTAGCTGCAATATGAACAATGGGAATATTACCTTCAGGATTCCATTTTTTGGGAGAAAATTCAATTAAATCATAGCCAATGGCAATGACTAAATCTGTATTATCAAAACCACAAGTAATAAAATCTCGTTGTTGTAATCCTACAGACCATAAAGCCAAAGGATGAGTATAGGGAATGACACCTTTACCCATGAAAGTATTCACAACTGGAATATTCATCTGGGTAGCAAATTGCGTCACAGCATCACTAGCCTGGGCGCGAATTGCCCCATTTCCAACTAAAATGATCGGATTAACCGCTTGAGAAATTGCCGCCGCCGCAGCGCGAATACTGGCAAAAGAAGCATAGGTTTTTTCGCTATTATCCTTATTTAAAGGTTTGCCTTCTACGGGCATAGCGGCAATATTTTCCGGTAAGTCAATGTGAACAGCACCGGGTTTTTCAGTTTGCGATCGCTTGAATGCCTTTCTCACAACTTCTGGTGTAATACTCGGTCTAACTATCTGTTTATTCCACTTAGTAACTGGGGCAAACATAGCCACCAAATCTAAATATTGATGGGACTCAATGTGCATTCTATCTGTTCCCACCTGTCCGGTAATTGCTACTAATGGCGCACCATCTAAGTTAGCATCTGCAACCCCAGTCATTAAATTAGTAGCCCCAGGACCAAGGGTAGAAAGACAAACTCCGGCTTTACCTGTTAACCTGCCATAAACATCAGCCATGAAGGCTGCACCCTGTTCATGACGAGTGGTAATAAATTGAATGGATGAATTTTTTAAAGCTTCTAAAACGTGTAAATTTTCTTCGCCAGGAAGACCAAAAACATATTGCACTCCTTCATTTTCTAAACACTGTACCAATAATTCTGCGGTATTCATTTTATTTCCTCAAAAGTAATAATTAAAGGAGTCAGGAGTCAGAATAATTTTAGATTTTAGATTGGAGTTGAGAAAAACAATCCAAAATCCAAAATCCAAAATCCAAAATTGAATCACCTAACCCAAACAGTCTTGATATTCACAAATTCATGTATACCTTGAATACTCAACTCTCGTCCATAACCAGAACGTTTAATTCCCCCAAAAGGTAAACGCGGATCTGATTTAACCATGCTGTTAATAAATACTGCGCCGGCTTCAATTTCTTGAATGAGGCGATTTTGTTCTGTTTCATTATTAGTCCAAGCACTTGCACCCAAACCAAAAGGTGAATCATTAGCTAATTTGATAGCTTCATCAATATTCTCAACTCGGAATAATAAAGCCACAGGTCCAAAAAATTCTTCTTTGGCAATAGGATGATCTAAGGGGATATCTATAATAATAGTTGGTGGGTAAAAGTTGCCAGGACTATCTACCAAAGCATACCCACCTGTGAGGACTTTAGCACCAGTTTCAATGGCAATTTTGACTTGTTGATCTAAATCTTGGAGAATATCGGGAGTTGCCAATGGTCCGACATCTGTATCATCTGCCAAAGGATCGCCAATTTTCAGAGTTTGAAATTTTGCCAACAGCATTTTTTCAAAATTATCAGCAATTGTTTCGGCAATAATAAACCGTTTTGCTGCAATACAAGATTGACCATTATTGATCATTCGTGCGGTGACTGCGGTGGATACTGCTAATTCTAAATCAGCACTTTCTAAAACAATAAAAGGGTCACTTCCTCCTAATTCTAAGACGGTTTTTTTAATTTGTTGACCAGATGCAACAGCTAAAGAAGCACCTGCTGGTTCACTTCCGGTTAAGGTGGCTGCTTTTATGCGGTTATCAGCCATTAAATTGGCAACTTTCGCAGCACCGATTAATAATGTTTGAAAAACTCCTTTGGGAAAACCTGCGCGGTTAATAATATCTTCTATTGCTAAAGCACATTGAGGGACATTGGAGGCGTGTTTGAGTAACCCTACATTTCCCGCCATTAATGCTGGTGCTGCAAACCGGAAAACTTGCCAAAAGGGAAAATTCCAAGGCATGACGGCGAGAATTACGCCCAATGGCTGATATTTTATGAAGCTATGACTAGCATCAGTTTTAACTGTGACATCAGCCAGGAAGCTGGCAGCATTTTCGGCATAGTAACGACAAACGAGGGCGCATTTTTCCACTTCTGCGATCGCAGATTTTAAGGTTTTACCCATTTCCAGGGTCATCAATTTGGCAAAATCTGTCTTTTCCTGTTCTAAAATATTGGCTGCTTGTTGCAACCATTGCGATCGCTGTTGAAAACTTGTCTGACGATACTGTTCAAAAGTCTGCTGTGCTAATTCCAGTTTAGCGATAATTTCCCCATCCTCAAGCGGATCAAAGATTTTCAGAGTTTCCCCAGTAGCGGGATTAATCGTGGCGATAGCCATTATCTAACCTCCCGTTAAAAAATAATTAACTTCAGGTAGCTTTCTAGTCTTACACACATTGATCATAGAAGCTACCATCAAAATTTTAGTCTTCTCATCTAGAAAGATTTGCTTAATATTAAGAATTTGCAACTATTTTTGAAATAAAGTATGAAACTAGATAAAAATATACTAAACAACTGACAATCAAAATTAAGTCATTTTTGTCTGAAAAACCTTAATAAATCTGTCAATTCCCTTAAACCGAAAATCTCCCATTTCCAGAAAATCAAACTGGTGTGATAGCATTGTATAAGTAGCCTCACTGATGACACATTCACCAGGAGGACAAACAGGTTCCATCCTGGCAGCGAGATTAATTGTGGCTCCTAAGGCAGTATAATCCAATCTTTGAGAACTGCCCATATCACCCACCACAGCTTTACCACTGTTAATAGCAATGCGTAATTGTAAAGGTTCTTGCCAAAAATGATTAGCATTGAGACGTTGCAGACGAGAAAGCATTCCTTTAGCAGCAGCAACCGCCCGATCTGCATGACCTGGTTGTGGTTCAGGAGCGCCAAAAAAAGCCATAATACAATCACCAATATATTTATCTAAAGTGCCTCCATGAGTAAAAACTTCTTGTAACATTTCCTCAAATAAATTATTTAATAATTCGGCAATTTCTGTTGGTGTAAGTCGTTCAGATATGGCTGTAAAGCCTACTAAATCAGCAAACAAAATACTGATTTCACATTCATTTGGAGGCAAGCGCCCGGCAGGAAAACCTTTCACAGTTATTAACTGCTGCACAACTGCCGGCGAATGATAGCGTTCCAAACGTTGACGCATTACCTCTTCATTTTTGAGTTTATCTACTAATAACCAACGTTGCACACTGGAAGCAACAAGATGAGCTAAAGCTGAAAAAAAGCTGAGTTCCTCTTCACCATTATTTTCCCAGTGGGAAGAATAAAGATTAGCATCGGCATAGAGAACGCCAACCACTTTATTTTCATCCCATAAAGGTACTGCCATTGCACTCATAATACCTTTAAATAAAATACTTTGTTCACCAGAAAATCTTTCATCAGACCGAGTATCAGCACTTTGAATAGCCACTTTCTCAGTAAATACTTTTTGACAAATAGTGCGACTAATCCAACTGCCATCATTGGGCAAAATTTCCTTTTGGAAACTATCTCTAGTGGCAGAATTGATTAAATGCAAATTACCAGAACCATCAACATCAATTAATAATGCCAAGCGTTCCATGCCATCAATATAACGAAAAACCACTTGTTGGACTTGGGAAAAAATTTCTTCAATAGATGCGGCTGCACAAAGATTTTTAGCTATATCTACCAAATCTTTCAAACGGGCAATAGTTTTATCTTTACTATTTTTGCCGTGAATACCACTAGCTTCTATCCATTGTTGTTGCAGTTCTTCCACATTCCGCAGAATTGTAACTTGCTGACCATTAGTTTCCGAAGTGCGTGAATCTTGAGAGTGTGCATTTTCTAAATCAGTTGTGAAAACTACGACTAAACTCACATTCCCCAGCCAAATAATATCACCGTCTTGTAACTCTTGGGATAAAGTAACAGGGTTTTGATTTACTTGTGTTCCATTTTTGCTCCCTAAATCCTCAATAGTCCATTTACC
>RDYJ01000010.1 GCA_004293145.1 Nostocales cyanobacterium
CAGATGATTTAGCTTTAAGATTCTATCGCTTGCGTCCTGTAATTGAAACTGGTTGGGAAATGCCTGTTTTGATTAAAGCCTTAATTGAGGGTTTTTCTGATGAGAAAATTCTGCAAGAATGGGTAAATATTACTCCCCAAATTTTAGCAGCAGATAACCTAGATGCGAAAGCAGTTGCTAAAAAACTTGACACTTTACGGGATGAATGGATAGCTACAGATTTAAATGGTTGGTTAAGTCTGCATAAATTCTATCCGGGGGTAATAGAAAGACTGAAAATGACTCTTGTTAGTGGAGTAAAGCTATATATTGTTACTACTAAAGAAGGGCGTTTTGTCAAGCAATTGTTACAACAAGAAGGAGTGAATTTACCACCCGCTGCAATTTTTGGGAAGGAAGTAAAACGCCCAAAATATGAAACTTTGCACGAATTAATTGAGAAAGCAGAAAATAAACCTGTGCGTTTGTGGTTTGTTGAAGATAGACTAAAAACACTACAATTGGTTCAACAGCAATCAGACTTAGATCATGTCCAACTTTTCTTAGCAGATTGGGGTTATAATACTCAACCAGAAAGAGAAGCAGGACAAAATGATCCACACATTCAGGTAATATCACTTTCTCACTTTTCTCAAGATTTTTCTAAGTGGTATAGTAGGTTATAGGGAACAGGTGACAGTGTAAGAAATCAGGGTTTAGGTTTTATCATCAATTGATGTCCTAACTTCCTTGTCCGTTGCTATAAAAAACCAGATCCCCGACTTCTATAAAAAGTCGAGGATCTAAATCATAATTAATTGCTTATTTACCAAGGACTAATATAGCAGGAGTCAGTAGAGACGTTCCGGTGGAACGTCTGTACAGGAGTTCCGGTGGAACGTCTGTACAGGAGTTCCGGTGGAACGTCTGTACAGGAGTTCCGGTAGAAAGTCTCTACAGGAGTTCCGGTAGAAAGTCTGTACAGGAGGTAGAAAGTCTGTACAGGAGTCAGAAGTAAAACTCTCTTGTCGTGGGAGTTTCATTATCAATTGATGTCCTAACCACCCTGTCCACGGCTATAACTAATAACTGATGACTAATAACTAATCACTAATCACTAATTATTATGCTTGATTTAACAAAAGTAGCGGGACAAATGCAAGGTCTAAGTCAACATCTTTCTTCAGAAGTTGCTGAAAGTAACCGCAGGTTGGAATTAGCAAAGGAATATTTAAAACAAGCTTGTGAATGTCAAAAAGAATTACTGGAACGGCAAGAAAAATGGCGCGATCGCATACTTTTTGCTAATGCTACACCCATCGAACCTTTAGAAACCTGTATTGATATTCCCGTTCCTCCCAAAGTTCATACTGTCATCGCTACCGATGGTTCACAAATTGCCCCTAACCATCATGAAATTGCGTATTGTTACTTATTGAATATCGGACGAGTGGTTTTGCATTACGGTCAAAATCGCCACCCACTTCTCGATAGTTTACCGGAGGTATTTTATCGCCCAGAAGATTTGTATATCGCCCGTCAGTGGGGTTTAAGAACCGAAGAATGGATGAGTCACCGCCGTACTGCTGACGAAACCACGGTATTAGCAGAACTAGCTTGTAGTGAAAAAACCGAAGCCCCAGCTTTAGCGATGGTTGATGGTTCGTTAATATACTGGTTTTTAGAACAATTACCGATGGATGCCCGCGATCGCATCTTACCCCCCATTTTAGCAGCTTGGCAACAATTACGTAAAGCCGAAATTCCCATCATGGGTTATCTTAGCGCCGCCCGTAACATCGAAGCCACAAACTTTTTACGGTTGTTAGCTTGTCCCCATCCCGTACCAGATTGTATCAGTTATTGCCCAGATCAACTAGAAGCTATACCATGTAAAAAATTTGATAATTTACGAGATACAACTTTATCAACAACCCAACTGAAACCAGGACAAAGAGGACCCCTATGGCGTAGTAATAACCGCATTTTACAACTTTATGAAGACCAAACTATTTATTTTTGCTACGTTCACGTAGGTACGGAAATTGCCCGGATAGAAGTTCCTATGTGGGTAGCAGAAAATTGCAGTATGTTAGATCAAGCATTAGGATTAATGTTAGCACAGGTACAAAAAGGATACGGTTATCCTGTAGCAATTGCGGAGGCACATAATCAAGCTGTAGTCAGAGGTGGTGATAGAAACCATTTCTTTGCCCTTTTGGAAAGAGAAATGATTAAAGCAGGTATAAAAAATATCGGAACTTCCTATAAAGAAGCCAGAAAGAGGGGAAGTATTGCTTAATGAGAATATTGAGATAAATTCCCAACTTCTTTGAGAAGTCGGGGATCTGGGTAAAAGATAGTGTCCCTGAGTTTGGTATGATGAGAAATCTACTTAGATATCAATATGCCTAAGTTTCTCAGATTAATCATCATAACAGTAGTTTTGGGTGGATTATTACTATTATCCGAGCAGGTTTTAGCACAAAATTGGATACCCGTTCGCGGTGGTATTCCCTTTGGTATTAGCGGGATAGCTTTAATAGAAAAACAAAGTGATAAACTAGATTTTTTAATTGTCCACGATAACAAAAAACCAGCACAAGGACGTTTAGCAATTATTAGTCTTCAAGGTAAAAAACAACCTGAATATTTCCCCTTAAATTGGCAAAGTAAGATAAAATTACCTAATGATTTAGAAGCATTAACATCTATTCCAGAGACAAATAACTCTGATTTCATTGCTTTATCTAGTGCTGGTAAAGCTTATCATCTTAATTTAGTTTTTAAAAACAAAACCATCTCTATAATCAAAGAATTTGATTTACCAGAAATCGCTAAAAATAGTAACTTTGAATCTTTCAGTTTACAGAAAATTGATCATAAATTAATTGCAATTTGGGCGCATCGTGGACAAGGAAAAGAACCAGCCAAAATTTATTGGGGAATATTAAATTTAGCTAAATATAAAATCATTCTAGCAGGTTCAGCTAATTTAACAGTACCATTTCCGGGTGGAAATGTCCGCCATATTTCTGATATTAAAATAGATAATGCAGGAATTGTTTATATTACCTCAGCTAATGATTTTGGAGATGATGGTCCATTTCAGTCTGCTGTTTATGTAGCTGGTTATTTAGGATTTAATAGTAATAAAATAGAATGGCGACAAAATCAGCAACTTTTCCCTATTTACCGGGATAAATATCATAAAATTGAAGGCTTAGAAATTGTACCAGGTGCAGCAGGAGGAATAATAGTAGGAACAGATGATGAAAATATGGGTGCTGCTGTTTATATGATAGGTGAATAATTAATAACCGCAGATGGACGCGGATAAACACAGATAAATCATCTGCGTTAATCTGCGTTAATCTGCGTTTAAAACATCATTTACCTACACATTAAATCGGAATAACATTACATCCCCTTCCTGCACAATATACTCTTTTCCTTCACTTCTGACTAAGCCTTTTTCCTTCGCACCATTCATAGAACCATGTGTTACTAAATCATTATAAGCAACAGTTTCTGCGCGAATAAAACCCCGTTCAAAATCAGAGTGAATGACACCTGCGGCTTGAGGTGCAGACATTCCCGCGTGAATAGTCCAGGCGCGAGTTTCTTGAGGACCACAAGTGAAATATGTCCGCAAACCTAAAAGGGCGTAAGTTGCACGAATTAAAGATTTTAAACCGCCTTCTTTCACACCCAAAGATTCCAGAAAATCAGCTTTATCTTCTTCTGGTAATTCAACTAATTCTGCTTCTACCTGTGCAGAAACAATCACAACTTGGGCATTTTCTTGAGCAGCAACTTGTCGCACTTTTTCCACAAAATCATTACCTGTTGCTAAGTCATCTTCAGAAACATTAGCAGCATAAATAATTGGTTTATTGGTGAGTAGTCCTAAGCCTTTAATAATTGCGGCTTCTTCTTCATTTAAACTCACCTGACGAACAGATTTACCTTCATTTAAAGCTGCTGCTAATTTTTCCAGCACAGTAATTTCAAATTGTGCATCTTTGCTGGTGCGTGCTTGTTTGCGAGTTCTGTCAATGCGTTTTTCAATTTGCGATAAATCTGATAAACCCAATTCTAAATTAATGATTTCAATATCTCGCGCTGGGTCTACAGAACCGGCAACGTGAATGATATCATCATTTTCAAAACAACGCACAACATGAACTATTGCGTCAACTTCGCGGATGTGAGATAAAAATTGATTACCCAGCCCTTCTCCTTGACTTGCACCTTTCACCAAACCGGCAATATCGACAAACTCAACACGAGCAGGTATAATTTGTTTAGAAGTGGCAATTTGAGCGAGAACGTTTAACCGGTCATCTGGTACTGAGACAATGCCAACATTCGGTTCAATGGTACAAAAAGGGAAGTTAGCTGCTTCGGCTTTAGCGTTAGCGACGACAGCGTTAAATAAGGTTGATTTTCCGACGTTGGGAAGTCCGACTATTCCGGCTCTTAGCATTGTAGATTTTTAGATGTTGATTGCAATTATAAGGATAATTCAAACAGGTTTAGGAATGGTTTGGGGAATTGAACCTGGTACTGTTTGGGGAATAGGTGCTGGTACTGTTTCCGGTACTGGTTCTGGGAATGGTGGGGGAATAGTTGGTTGTGGTGGAAGTTCGGGACTGGGTAGGGGGTTAGGTCCAGGAGTTGGTATTTGCGGTTCGGGTATGGAAATAGCGGAGGGATAAAGCATGGTAAGTCTAATTGTATGATTCGACTTTCCCAAGCTAGATGATAACCTGAATGGTAGACATCTTCCCAAATGGCTATATGTGTCCGGTATTTTTGACAGTTTATTTTTTGGTGCAGTGTAAAAAACCAAAATCTAGATTTTATTCTTCCACGCGATATCCTAATTCTGCTAATCTCACTCGTGATTGTCGCCATTTTGGTTGCACTTTCACAAATAATTCTAGGTAAACTTTACCAGCAATTAGTTTTTGGATTTGTTCACGTGCAGCACTACCAATTGCTTTGAGCATTGTCCCACCTTTACCAATCAAAATCCCTTTTTGGGAATCTCTTTCCACGTGGATAGTTGCAAGGACACGGGTGATACTTGGAGTTTCTTCAACTAAATCAATGGCGATCGCCACTGAATGAGGAACTTCTTCACGGGTTAACAATAAAATCTGTTCCCGGATTAATTCCCCCATAATAAACCGTTCTGGTTGATCAGTTACTAAATCTGGTGGATAGTAAAACGGACCTGGTTCTAAATTTTCAATTAATAATTCTTGCAGTTCTACTAATCCTACACCAGTCACGGCAGAAAATTTAACAGTTCGCCATTGCTGTTCTTTAGCTAACTGAAGATAACTATCATCTAGCTTTTGAGCGTCTGATGGTTGTTCATCAATTTTATTAATGCCCAAAATCACTGGTGTTTGACTACGACTAAGTAACTCCGCAATAAAGCGATCGCCTCCACCACAAGCCGCTGTTCCATCAACCACAAACAATACTACATCTACCGAATCAATCGCAATTCTGGCATTTTTTACCAGCACTTCCCCCAATTGATGATGCGGTTTATGAATCCCTGGTGTATCGACAAAAATTAACTGCGCTGCTTCTGTAGTTAAAATCCCCCGTAAGCGATTTCTTGTAGTTTGCGCTATCGGTGATGTGATCGCAATTTTTTGTCCTATTAATTGATTCATTAAAGTAGATTTACCGACATTGGGGCGGCCAATAATGCCAATAAAACCCGATTTAAATCCAGGAGGAGCTTGGGGAATTGTCACTTCTCCTGACAACGAGAAGCTATAATTATCACTACTACTCACCTTTTGCTCCACCTTCATATTTTACACTTAGGATAAATTGTTTTTTTCTCAAATCCAAAATAGACATAAAATCACCATTGTATGTGCAGCTATGTCTTTATTTTTAGTTTAATCTATTTTATATCTCCGACTTCTCCAAGCAGTCGGGAATCTAATTTTTCTATGTTCCCGGTAAATTTCGCAATCTCCCATCCAAATGAGTTCTGTCTGCTAAACTTTGCAACATTGGACCATGTTCAGTAAATTCAATAATACTCACAGAACCAACCGGACAGCCCCAACGATACCGAAATCTGCCTACATCAATTCCCAGCAAACTACAAAGAATAATTCTGATAGTTGCTTTATGAGTAACAGCTAAAACATTACCACTGTGATGAAGCTGCTTAATTTCTTCAATTACCCGCATAGCGCGAGAAGCAATCGTTACTGCTAATTCTCCGCCATTGGGAGCATACCAAGCCGGATCAGCAGACCAGCGGAGATAATCATCATGATATTCCTGACTGATCACTTCCGGGGTTTTTCCTTCCCATGCACCATAGTTAATTTCTCTTAAACCATCGCGCAATTCTGGTTGCATTCCTATTGCAGTACATAGGGGTTTTGCTGTCTCCATAGTTCTACGCATGGGACTAGAAAAAATCGCCTTCCAAGGGGTAGAACTGTATGCAGCCGCAAAAGCATTGGCCATTTCTACACCTTCAGGTGTCAATTCTGAATCTATTGCCCCGCAAAAGGCATGATTTCGACTACATTCTGTTTCTCCATGACGGAGTAGGTAAAGAGTTAGGTTCATAACAATTTTAGATTTTGGATTTTGGAGTATGGCTATATTAGAGAGAATACCTTCATACAACTCAACAATAACAATGGTAACAACTATCCCTTACCAGTCCCAGATCCCCGACTTCTAACATCAATGCCTAATTGATTGACAAGATCAAAAAAGAAGTAGGGGATCTTATAATCGTTATAAAACTCAACAATAACAATGATAACAACCGTAGTAAATCCTTATTTAGATGGGAATTTCGCCCCAGTTCGCCAAGAAATCACCACAGACAGCCTCAAAGTTATTGGTGAACTACCTCCCGACCTTTCCGGGATGTTTGTTCGCAATGGACCAAACCCTCAACATCAACCTATCGGACAATATCACTGGTTTGATGGTGATGGAATGCTGCACGGTGTAGAAATTAGCAACGGTAAGGCCAGCTATCGCAACCGTTACGTCCGCACTAGAGGCTGGAACATTGAACATGAAGCGGGTAAAGCTGTGTGGAGTGGACTTTTAGAACCACCACAAATGGACAACCCCCACGGACCGGGTAAAAACACTGCGAATACAGCCCTAGTCTGGCACAATGGGCAACTTTTAGCATTGTGGGAAGGAGGAGCGCCCCATAATATCAAACTGCCTGAATTAGCAACTATTGGTGAATATACTTACAACAACAAACTCACTTCTGCTTTCACTGCCCATCCTAAAGTAGACCCAGTTACTGGGGAAATGATGTTTTTTGGTTACTCCTTTGCACCTCCATACCTGCAATATAGCGTGGTTTCAGCACAAGGGGAATTACTACGGACAGTACCCATAGAACTGCCAATGGGGGTAATGATGCACGATTTCGCCATTACTGAAAATTACACCATTTTCATGGATTTACCCCTGACATTCAGCATGGAACGGATGCAACGGGGAGAACCAATGATGATGTTTGAAAGCGATCGCCCCAGTCGTTTTGGCATTGTCCCCCGTCACGGAGACAACAGCAACATCCGCTGGTTTGAAACTCCCTCCTGCTACGTCTTCCACACCCTCAACGCCTACGAAGAAGGAGACGAAGTAATACTTGTAGCTTCTCGGATGAGTTCTACTACTGTATTAATGGGTGGTTCACAAACCGACCCCACAGCGGACATACCCTTATTACATCAGTGGCGGTTTAACCTCAACACAGGTGCAGTCACAGAAGAAATGCTGGATGATGTACCCGCAGAATTTCCTCGCGTTAACGAAAACCTGCTAGGAAGAAAAACTCAATACGGTTACGCTGGCAAAATGGCTAAAAGTTCTTTACCTTTATTTGACGGCGTAATTAAGTACAATTTCAGTAACAGCAAATCCCAAACCCATGAATTTGGACAAGGACGTTATGGTGGTGAAGCTGTGTTTGCTCCTCGTTTGAATGCAACTACAGAAGATGATGGTTGGTTAATCACTTTTGTGTATGATCAAAATACAGAAACTTCTGAATTAGTAGTTATCAATGCTCAAGATGTAACTAACGAACCAGTTGCACGGGTAATTATTCCCCAACGAGTACCAAATGGTTTTCACGGTGCTTGGGTGACAGCGGCACAGTTAAACAATTCAATTTAATTTACCGCTACTAATAACTTACACAAAAGTTGTTGCGTTTTTAATTTGTACATCAGGGTAGGGTATCTTACCTACCCCAGAACACTTACCAGCATTGCATAATTCATTAGTGATACATCCACAGATAGATTAAATTGACTTAACATAATTACTTGGTAGAAAAATAGTAAAGTAAAAATATCAATTCACCAGATACACCAAATAATAATAATTACTCACGTCTAAATTAAGTCATCTTGTAAACCTTAAACTTACTTACCTTTCCCATGCCTAGAAAAACCAAGTCTGCATCATCAACATCCCCAAGCACAACACTAGCACTTTCTGACCTGCATATACATTTATTGACTCTAGAAAAAGAACATCAATCAATCCTGAAACAGATTAAAAAAAAGCGCACGGAGTTGAATAATTTTGTTGAGCGAATGCGTTCTTTAGCTACAGAAATATTTCAGAAAGCCAGTCCTTGTTTTCAAAAAATGTCCGCATTAGATCAGGAAATTCATGCACTGTTTAAAGAAATTTTAACTACCAGAAAGTTGGGTAAACAAACTCAGAAAAAAATAGAATCTCTATACATGAATTTGCAAATGGGCGGCATCATCAGCCACAAGTCTATTCATGAACAACAAGAAGAAGATGATGATCTAGACTTAGATGAATTGTTTGAAAACTCACAAACAGAAAATCATCACAGTCATGAAAACCGCAATCAATACTGGGATTCACAACAGGAAGTACAATCATCTTCTGCGAGTAGAACTGAAGAATCAAGAAAAATTAGACAGACATTTTTAAAATTAGCAGAAATCTTTCATCCAGACAAAGTACAAGACAGTGAAACTCATAAGTCTCATACTGAAATTATGAAAGAAATTAATAAAGCCTACCAAGAAGGAGATTTAGCACGGCTATTAGAAATTGAACGTCAACATCAGTTAGGGGAGACTATTGATAATAATAGCGAAGATGATTTAACTCGTAGATGCAAAAATCTAGAACAGCAAAATGAAATTCTCAAAACTCAATATGAAAAATTAAAACAGGAACTACGTTTAGCTAAAAATACTCCCGAAGGAGCAATGGTTTCTGATGCTCGAAAAGCTGCCAAACACGGGATTGATTCTATTGGGTTGATGTTGAAACAAATAGAAACTCAGATTAATACAATTGCTGATATTCGTGATTTTATCAAGGACTTTAGAGAACATAAAATTACTATCAAAGAATTTCTGGAAGGTCCCCCAAGTTTACGTTCTTTGAGAGAAGAAATGATGGAAGAACTCCTAGAAGAAATGATGGAAGAATTAGGGGGAAGAATTATTTTTTAAGGAGTCAGGAGTCAGGAGTCAGGAGTCAGGAGTCAGGAGTCTCTCGTTCCCATACTCTGTATGGGAATGAATTATAGAAGGCTCTGCCTTTCTCTTGTTCCCATACTCTGTATGGGAATGAATTATAGAAGGCTCTCTCGTTCCCATACTCTGTATGGGAATGAATGATAGAAGGCTCTGCCTTTAGTAAAAAGAGGTAGAACCTCTATGATGGCATTCCCAGTCAGAGACTGGGAACGAGATCAATTTTCTTATTTTTAGGGAGGCTCTCTCGTTCCCATACTCTGTATGGGAATGAATGATAGAAGGCTCTGCCTTTAGCAGAAAAGAGGTAGAACCTCTGTGATGGCATTCCCAGTCAGAGACTGGGAACGAGGGATTTAGGGGGATCAGTTTTTCGACACCAAATTAATAAACTCCCGCAAAGTCTGACTATACTTTTCTCCAGCCAGATCAAAAAAATCATTATGACTGGCATTTTCAACCCCCAAAAAAAGCTTAGGTGCAGTTATAGCAGCAAACAACTTTTCACTATGATTAAAAGGGATAACTTCATCTAATTTACCGTGCATCACCAAAACGGGACATTTGACATTTTTGATTTTATCCAAATTGTTAAACTTATCAAAAGGTAAAATCGGAAAAGGAACGACTACCCGAAAAGCTGAGGTAAATGTACTTTCAATAATTAAACCAGCTACCGGTTTTCGTGCTGCTAAGTCTACTGCTGAACCACCCCCAACAGAACGCCCAAGGACAATAATTTGCTCCGGTTTAATCTTTAAGTCTTGAATTAAATAATTGTAAGCAGTATCAATATCTTCATAAGCAGAATTTTCTGTAGTTGTTCCCTGACTCGTACCATAACCCCGATAATCGTAAGCCAAGACATTAAATTCTAAATCTCGTAATTTTGCTAATATTTCTTGAATATTTCCCAAATCTTCCGCATTACCGTGAACATACAGAATTGTATACTTAGCTGTAGAATTTGGTAAATAAATTGCGGAAATTTGCTGATTTTCCCCGGTTTTTAGCTTGAAAATGTCTTTTGTATCTTGATAACTAGAAGGTTGGGGCAGAAAAATCATACTATCTGCCCGAAAATATACATAGACAGCAAATAAGGTATAGATAAAAACTAAAGACTTGAGCATCCGTTTCCAAGTAAAATCCCCTATGAGCAGTTTTCTGAGACGCTGTTTATCCATGATTTCAGGGAAAATTTGGGTTTTCTGGTAATTATAAGGGATGTTTGATAAGTATTTAGTTTAATCGAGATCCCCCCAACCCCCCTTAAAAAGGGGGGCTAAATTACTCAAATTCTCTGTTAAAAGGGGGCTAAATTACTCAAATTCTCTGTTAAAAGGGGGCTAAATTACTCAAATTCTTCTTTGTAATGATTGCCACAAAAGGCTTTTACCTCTGACTCCTGAATCTTGTGGAGACGTTCCACCGGAACGTCTCTACTGAATCGTCAATCATATTTTTTCCCATCTGCAACGGGAATTTCCCATCATCACGGCTTTGATGCCTATAGAATAGAAAGGTTGTATTAACATAGTAATTTTTGGAGATAGTTAATTATGTCCCGTCGTTGTGAACTCACCGGCAAAAAAGCCAATAATGCAATGGCAGTTTCCCACTCCCATCGTCGCACCAAGCGCCTACAACACGCTAATCTGCAAAGTAAGCGGGTTTGGTGGCCAGGTGGTAATCGCTGGGTGAAACTGAAACTCTCTACCAAAGCCATCAAAACCCTGGATAGCAAAGGTTTAGAAGCAATGGCTAAAGAAGCTGGTATCAATTTGAATAATTACTAATTATTTTCACTTGATGGGGAGTATCTGGAAATACTCCCTTGTTTGCCATTTGTTGATTGCAAAATACTTTACACTACAAAGTTAAACAGATATTTCATCCATCCATAGACTTATTTAAGTAAAAATTAATAGAAAAAATATATTGCTAAGTTGGTTTTGTCAGAAAAGAAAACACTAAGTAGAAAAGCGAAAGTTAATTATTAATATACTGCAACCATCAGAATGCTTGTGAATAAAGGCTTTTTCAGCAAGTTATTAGCTTGAGTTATTCTCTTTATTTTAGCCTGAAATCAAGAATTTATACTGTAAAGTTTTGATGAAGATTAGTCTTTTTGATGACTACATATACTCAAGTGCGTTTTTTCTGCTTATACTAATACTTAAATCGAAGATTTTTAGTAGTTGTACGGATGTACAAGCCAGGTACTTGGTGATTAAGATAATACTGTTACTGGTTCTGTATAGCTCAACCACAACACATTCACTCAACGTAAACAACCCAACTATATAATTAGGAAAGACTCAAATGACTACATTAAACAAATTAGGTCAATTTTTCTCTCAAACAGCTTTACGTTCCTTGAGCTTAGGTGTGGCAGCAGGTAGCGTTATGTTGGCATTAGGTGTTGCTAAACCAGCTAGTGCGGTGGTAATCGGTGGTGTTGATTTATCAGATGATGGATTTGCGAGTCGTGTAATCAGCCGGACAGGATCTTTCGCAACATCTGGCGGCTCTATAAGCAGCGTACTGATTGATAAGAATGTGAGTACCTATGCTTATTCAACAAGACCCGGTACTTCTGTTACCTTGGGTTTCAATAACCCAATTATCAATGGTACAGGATTTGACTTGGCATTATTTGATTTGGATGAATCACTTGCTATCTTCAACCTAACCATCGCTGGCATTACCAAATCTTACCAAAGCTTTTTTACAGGTACTTTTACTGATGATGCTAATCAGTACCCAATTAACGTAGCTAAGGTCAACTTAGATGATTTTGGTATCCGTGCAAACGACTCCATCAATCGGTTGACCATTGGATTTGATACTAATGAATCCCCTTCACTTGCTTTGGTAGGAACTCTCACTAGATCCGTTCCCGAACCTTCTGCTATGTTTGGTATACTTGCAACTGCTGGTTTCCTAGCTTGTCAGCGCAAATTCAAATTGGCAAAAAAAGCTTAATCCCATTATCTCAGGGAATTTCTTAAACATCACAACCAATGGATAGTTGATATCACATTGTGGCACAATGAAAGACATTTTTCTCTGAAAAACGGTAGAACAGATATTTTTGGTTCTACTGTTTTTTTGTGTGCAAATAAAGCCCTTCTTAGCCACCCTTTTTAAGGGGGGTTGGGGGGATCAACACTGAACTGAACCGTATATCAGCAGGTACTAAACAGGTACTAAAAATTAGGCAACTTTTTTAACCTTCCAGTGGCGCTGGCTAGGTGCAAGATATGCAACCACAGTAAAATTATTTAATCCCTATCTTTAATCAAGCCCCAAAAATACAGTACAGCTACTGAAAGCAGTAGCAATATAATAGAGTATAGTATAATTAAAATTCACTCAGGTTTGTTATTGTTACCTGCCTTTTTGTGCAGCAATTCAGTACATTAATGCTGCCTATATCCCTAAATTCAATCTCTCACAGATGAATCCATCATCTTTCACAGCTTGATTCAATCAGTATAAAAAAAACGCTCAGTTGTAAAATATTTGGCATTAATCATATATCTTCCTTCGTCAAATAAATAACCATACCCGGGAAAATTATGAATACTAGATTAAAAATGGCTTTGCTGCTCCGCTCCGGCGAATCAGGATTTGCTGTAGTCATTGCCGTATCACTAGGGTTAATTATGGTCTTGGTAGGCTTAACCATGACTCTCCGGTCTCAAGGAGATCAAGTAACAGCCTCAACGCAAAAATCCACAGAAAGAGCGTTAGCCGCAGCTGAAAAAGGTATTGCATTTTATCAAGCCTTTCTTAACTCTAGTGGTGGTAATAGGCGGCTGTCTCAATATCCAGATTGTGTAACTCGTGCTAGTAGTTCACCAGGAGCGGTGTGTAGTGATCCTAGCACTCCTAGCAATTTTAACCAACGGAGTTGGTCGAACGTAGACAATATCAGCGACATAGCATCAGCTTGTAACTTAACAAATACAACGCAGATTAAAACTTATTATGCATCAACAGATTGGAAAGATGTCGACAGCAGTGATTCAAGCCAGGGGCAATTTAGACTTGTTTCTTACAAATTTTACAGCGGCCGACTAACCCGTGATCCAGGGACAGGTAGACTAATCGTTGAAGGTCGGATAAAACCCACACAAGGGGGCAATACTGGTAGTACCAAATCTATTGCTAGGCTAGAGGTAGGTATTCCGACAACACCTGGCGACGTTTATGGTATTCCCATACCAGGAGTATGGGTTGGTGGTGCTAATAATACGATTGATGATGATGGTACAGGTAGAAATGGAGTGAAGGGTGATGTACTGGTCAATAACTGTAACATCATTCAGGCTAACATAAATCAAATGCAACAAAATATTGTCGGCAATCATAAGGTTAGAAAGACAGATTTGATTATGCCATCTTTGCCAGACCAGCCAGATGACCGAGTTATTGGTAGTCCTGCTGATGATCCTAACTTTGATTCCCCTCATCAAGACGGTACTATTCCGTTAGGCGCAGTCAGCGGGGATGTTACTCTTCCTGTTCATACTGATGATTTTAGTGATCTCAGTAATCCTAAGCCTAGAGATGATTATTTCCAAACGGATTTTAACGGTGAGGAAACCTATGTATATTCAGTTACAAGCTTTGCCAACAATACTACACTAAAAATTAAACCCGGTGAAAAAGTAGCTATTTTTCTATCAGGGAGCATTTCCTCAAATGTGACAATAACTTGCGAAACTGAGGGTGAGTGTAACCCTATGGATTTGAAAATCTTTGGAACTGGTCCGGTTGGTTCAGAAATATGTGTGAATGGTAACAGGGGTATTGATGCTTTTATCTTAGCTCCTAACTATATAGCAGGGGTAGCTGGAGGAGGAAATAGGCAACTCAACGGTGTTGATGCAGGAAATTTTAGGGGTGCAGTTTGGGTCAGACAATGGGGAAGTCCTGGATGTGGTTCTAGTTCCCAAAATATGCTTGTAGAACAAGTTGGAACATGGGATGATTTACCATTTCTGGAGATGGATGGTCAACTTCCACCAAAAATAAAGCCTACTGGCACATGGACTCGTAACCCAATAAATTAAATTAAACAGCAATTGATATTATGAAAAAGCAAAAATGCCATCCAGATTCAGGCTTTAGTTTACTAGAAGTTGTAGTTGCCATTGTCATCGTAACTTTCTTTACAACTGTTACTATGCAAATGATGGTAATTTCTGCCGCTTTTAAAGCTAAAGCGAAGGATTACACAACAGCAACCAACTTGATTCAAAAAGATTTAGAACTTGTTAGGAGCAAAGCTGTTGAATATGAATTTCCTCTAGCTTCTCCCACTCCCATTACCCTTCCCAATCCTACAGCTTCTCCCTCTCCCACCAGTATGGCTATACCACTAACATCGGTTGATGGTTTTGATGTTGTGGCGAGTCCTAATCAACAAGAGGTTCAATTTGAAGGAACAGCAGATGTTTATAAAGTTGTAGGTAAAGTCACCTCACCTACGCCCGTTGTGACAATATCACCAATCATGACTTCACAACCCCCTTCTGGTAGTAAACTTATCAACAATACATTATGTAATAATTCAACCATAAGTACAGGACTGGCTGAAAAGTTACGCTTGAAAACAGTTACTAATCTTGCAACACCATCTCCTGCTCCCACTGGTAACTTAGCTGGTTATGGATCTGTTTCAGGTTATGCTCCCTACACTATACCAAATACACAAAAGAAACTTTGGTTGATGCGAAAAGATACGAACGTTAATACTCCTCCCTATGATGTTTTGAATATCAAGTATTTAGTTGTCAAAGCAACAACCGACGGTAATCCAGATCCTAATCAGATTGTAGCTAAACTTTCCACCGAGGTCATACCCAATGCGTCCTTCCAATGCCTTAAACAATAATCAGGGCTTTACACTCCTAGAAACAACGATAGTCATTGTCGTTATTAGTATTCTTTTCGCCATTGCTGCACCCAGTTATTTAGCATGGTCTCAAAGAAAAAAAGTAGATTCGGCAATTAGCAGCATTGAAGGAGCAATCAAAGAGTCTCAACGAAGAGCAATGTCTATGTCACGAACTTGTAATGTTGCATTTACAACTACATTAAATACACCACGAGTTACAAGTGATCCCATTACAAATACCTGTCTAATAACAGGCGATCGCATATTAAGCAGTGTATCCATGCAAGTATCTAAAAATGATACTTCCTTAACAACAACTGGAGCAACTCCAATTAGTTTTGATTTTGATTATTTAGGAAACAATAATAATAGTGATGCAAAAAACATTACAGTAGTTATTTCTCATAATCAAAATACTAACTTGAAAAGATGTCTAGTTGTATCTTACCCACTTGGATTAATTGGAACTGGTAGATACACTGGTACTGGCAGCTCTATCTCTGCTAACTGCACCCGATAAAAACATAGCCACAGTAAAGAATTTACTGATGATCTAAATACAGGTAAAAAAATGAAATCTTACATCAAAAATCCGAAATCTGATGTTGATGTCAACACAGGATTTACTTTAGTAGAACTTTTAGTAGCAGCAGTAATCATGTCAATTGTTGTTACTCTAGCTGGAACTGGATTTGTAGCTATACTCCAACAAAACCGGAAAGCAGAATTTGAAAGCCGGAGACGTGCGGATTTAAATCGTACTTTAGACTATATCGCCAACGATATTAGAACAGCTACAAAAATAGAAGCTGGTGCTTCAGGAGAAGTTATGAAGCTAACAATTTCTGAACTTCAGCAATATATTTCTCCTACTACTGCTAAGGTCTATTATGAATTTAAAAAGCCATATTTCATTTCCTACTCCATAGCGAACAGTAGCGGTGTATGGACAGATTCAATCTCAGACTCAAACTTAAGATCAAAATCAATTAATCGCATAAAAACTCTCAATACTACTCCTCCTCCTACTCCTACTCCTGACTTCCTAGTTGATGGAATTAGAGATCCAAGACCCAACCCAACTTCAACCCCAACACCCCCAAGTTGCCCATCTGGTAGTACCCGCAGAGGTGCTGATGGTTTTTATACTTGTATATATACAGGTGGAACAAAAGCTGACGTTTACCTGTACGGTAAATTATCAAATACTGATTCAAGAACACTGGAAGTAAAAACTACGGTATTTACTAGAGCCACATCACCAAACTAAATACCTCCTTTGGTTGCAACTTTCAACCTAAAAAACCGTATAAATACGGTTTGTAAAATAGTAGCAAACATATAACAATAAATAACTATAAACCCATGTAAAGGCATTCTTGCAAAGTCTCTACATCGGCTCAAAACATTATCAACACCTGCCAAACACTTGACAGGGTTAGCATCTATGCCCAGAAAATATCAGCCACTCAAGGCTAAAATCAGGATTTCTCAACAGATAATCCTCAAATTTTTATATGCAATTAAAAAAACAATTCTTTGGCTATTAAAAGCAATATTTAACCGCAAAAAAACCAGAAAATCAACCAATTCTGGTTTCGTATTACCAACAGTAGCAATGGTTTCCTTAGTCGTTGTTTTACTAACCATTGCTATCATGATTCGGTCATTTGAGAGGTCTAAACACGCCAGCAACGTCCGTGTTAATCAAACTGTAATGAATGCAGCTATCCCAGCAATAGATCGAGCCAGAGCGAAAATTAACAAACTATTTCAAGACCAACGCATACCCAAAGCCTTACCATCAGATCAAGAATTATATCATAACTTAGTCGATCATATTTCTGAATATACCTTTGGTGATGAAACTACCCTCACACTAAGTTTTGATATTGACGGCAACAAAATAATTTCTCAGCCAACCAGCAACACAGAAATAGAAAGAGATGAAACCTTAAAAACAGCCTGGAAATTTCCCGTTGATACCGATAATAATAGTAAATTTGATAGTTATACCCTTTACGCAATTTATTCAAGAAATCCTCCTAAAAGTAATCAAAACTTTAATCATAAATATACTCGTGCTAGAACTCCCATAGAAACTAGAACCCCACCCATGAATCCTAGTAACTTGAGTGGAAAATGTCACGATATTTTTGGCACAAATGCCAGCTTAGTAGATATGAATGGATGGTTTAGAATCGGCAGTAAAATGAAGAAAGCCTTCTTTGTTTATACTGCCACAATTCCCATCACTACTACAAATACTATCCCTCCAGAAAATCAAGCTAATTATGAAATTTACAAAGGGAATAAAGGCTTTTCTGCCTTAGAATATCAACAAGACCGGGCGCAAATTCCACCTACTAACCACGCCATCATTTATGAAGATGATTTAGTCATAACTCCAGATACAGACTTTAAACTTAACGGACGAATTTTTACCAATAGTAATTTACTCACTGCTGCAAATTCAGGAAGCGTCAGACTTTATCAAGTTAGCAGTCCCAACTCTTGTTTTTACGAAGCAGAAAACTCGAAAATTATAGTTGGTGGTAATTTAGGTGCAGGAAGATTTACAGACACTGCTGATTTAAGCACAGCAACCACAGTTGATTTATTTAAAGATAAAGAAATTAATCCTGAGAATGTTTCTGGTTACAACCCTAAGATCACAGCCAATAAATCAGTTACCGATGCACCCAAAAATTTAGCCTACAATAGTCTAGCTTACGCCAAACGGATCAATAAATTAGTTAATGCTCAATTCGCTAATTCTCTCACAACAGATCCCCAAGAAGTCAAAGACGGAATTATTCAACAACAAAGACAACTAAATACAGGATATACCATTGATAAATATGATAATATTCGTCGTCATCAACTAGAACTTTATTTTAAAAAACGTACTCGTCGCGTACCTTTTCAAGAAGTAGCTTTTGGCAATGAACAAACAGATGTAAATAATATTAGTAACCCCTTACAAGGTAGTGGTGATACACTGCGTCCTCTTGATGCTTGGGTTTATCCCTTTGCTAGTGATGGGACAACAGCAACTAATCATAGTCAATTATCATTAAACATTAATAGTAACTTATTAAAACCTAGTGCCACAGAACCCATTAATAAACTCAGAAAAGAATTAGCTGGAGTTGAACAATATTTAGGTGATAGAGTTTTAGTTGGTAACAACTTACCAGAAATGTGGTGGGATGATGAGCAAAATCGATTTCTCAGTGCAAACTTAGACGACACCCAAAATATTACAGGCATTAACTGGGATTTGAGTAATGAAACTACACCCCGAACTCGGCGCACCTCAGTACAAACACTAGCTGATTTAGCAGCAACGGAGAGAGATGGAGACTGGGAATACGCAGCAGCACAAGTACCAAAAAACCCAGAACATCCCGTGGGTGGGTTGCGCGTAGTGACTGGGGCAGGAATTTATTTACCGAGAAATGATACTGCTGCTACTAATAGCTTTACAGGGACATCAACACAAATATGGTCTGATATGTTGCCAGTACCCCAAGCAACAATACAGACAATAACTAATCCCTATAGTATGTATGATTCATCCTTAAAGTTTTTTTTACCTCAAATGCTTGGAAGTGACATAACTACCCCTTATTTAAAAATGCGAGCTACGGTAGTTTATCACTACAAATCTGCTAATTATAGTCAAACCAACCCCAAACCCATAGCTTGCATTAGTAGTTTCTATATTCCTACCAACAGCACCACAGCGAAAAATATCAATACACTACCGGATGCAGTGGGGATAGAAAAAGATGTGAATGGTTTATCTAACAACGGTATTATTTATCCACCACCAAACAAAACAGTCAGTGATTATGCAAACTTACTGAATTATCAAACAAATTTGCAATATCCCAATGGACGGTGGGTAAATGAACCACTCAGAAAAGCATTAGGAAAAACAAATCTCACCTTATCAGAAAAGTCTGCCATAGATGCAGCTTTATGTGCCTTGCAAATTATGGATGGTAGCATCACTCCAGTAATAGCTACTCCCCCTATTCCTCACGGTGCAATTAAAGAAATAGCTTTTTTAGATTCTAGACAAATTAAAGCCAATCAAACTAATAATTTAGATGCCGACATACCTTATGATTTACCACTCAAAGACCGACAACCCTTAGAAATTCGTGCCACAGTCATAGACTTGAATCAATTACGCACAACAACAATATCAGGAGATGAATATTTACTTCCCAATAGCGGTATTATTTATGCAACTCGTGATGATGCCTTAGCTGATATGAGTGCAGGGACATCAGCAGCAGCACAATTAGAAAGTCCTGTAGATTTTAAACTTGACCCTACCCGTCGTCCCAATGGTATTGTCATCACAACTAGGAATGGCACAGCAACTAAACTTTTTCGTAGTCCGACCAATACTTTCAGACCAGCAGAAAAAGGTTTAATTTTCGCCTCTAATTTACCAGTTTATATCAAAGGTGACTTTAACCCACATACCCAAGCAGAATTTATCACACCACTAGCATCTGATTGGAGCAATTTCTACACTCGTAGTCAAATAAATCCTAACTTTGCCTGTCGTCCCGGTGATCCAAAACTACCAAATTGTAACACCGGTGATGAATGGCGTAATGCAGTTGTTTTAGCAGATTCTATCACCTTACTTTCCCATAACTTCAGATTTGGTTTTCGTAATGAGGGAGACTACGACTGGAACAATAACAGCGATGATAATATTTTATTAAATAATCGTCCAGCTAACTTTAAATATAATACCTATGCGCCCACAGTTACCACCAATTATAACAGCGAAGGTATCCCCAATATAGACCTAGATCCTAATATCAACGGCATTCAAGGTAGTTCTTATTTTCACAACTTTGTTACACCCATAGTCAAACAAATACCAGCTAGAGAATATGTTTTTGAAGTTTGTTTAGTTGCAGATATTTCTATTTGCAATAGTGACCCTAAAAACTGGGTAATTACCAACCTTCCCAAAAACGCCTACGACGGTCAGAGACAAAATAATTGGCGAAATGGTGGAGGTAATATTGAAGGTTTATCAATGAGTGCAATTAAAACCGGATCACTTGGTCATGAAAACCGACCCTCAAACGGTTGGGAAGATGAAAAATTACCCAAAAGAATAGCTTTTAAACGAGATATTAGCACTGGTAAAATAATAAAACCTCTGGCTATTTATGGAGTAGATAATAGCAATAAAATCCAAACATTTACAATCTCAGAAACCACACTACCCAGACTAGCAAAAAACGAAAATAATCAATCATTTCTTATTCCTTGGTTAGTACCTGATGAAAATGGAGTTTGGCAACCAGTTTTACAAATCGACAAACCATTTGCCACACCTATCGACCCCAACAACAATAATATTATTACAAATAATGCACATAATTATTGGTTACAAATAGCAACTGAAACCACTTTTAATTTAATTGTAGCTACTGGAGATAACCCAGGTCGTTACACCGAAGATAACGGAGGTTTAGAGAACCTTGTCCGCTTTCTAGAAAACTGGAGTCCTGGTAAAAATCCTATTGCTGTCAAAATTAGTGGGGCTTTCATCCAAATGAAAAAAAGTGCTTACGCAACAGGAACATACAGCACATCTATCAATCTTCAATCTAGCGATTTTCAGTACAAAATTTCTATTAACAATGGTAGAACATCTGGGCATCTACCACCTGCAAAACAATGGACTTATGATGTAGGACTTCTATTTCAGTCACCTGATTTGTTTTCCCAAAAACTGGTAACAATATCCAGTGAATTACCAACTGAATACTTTCGGGAAATCAGTCGAGATGATGAATGGATAAAAACCCTATTATGTGCCAAAACAACAGCAACCAGCACTTATGCAATTGATCAAAATCAACGTCCTAATTGTACATAAAGCCCTAATTAAATATCAACAAAAATACCGATGATAAAACCTCAACATAAACAGAATAAACAGACTTTCAAATCTGTCACCTTTAATAATTCTGGTTTCACCATCCTTGAGTCCTTAGTGGGAATGGTTGTAGCAACTATTTTACTTGCAGCCATAGCCCCATTATTAATCATGTCAACAGCCATTCGTGTTCAATCTCGACGGGTGGAAATGGCATCTCAAGCAGCAGGAACATTCATTAATGGAGTGAGAATTGGTTCAGTTACAGCACCAAATATAGTTTCTCAACTCCCTACTGTTATCGATTTACCTAGACATCTTTCTACTAGCCCAAATGATTATTTAATTAATACCACAGAAATGGCTGCTCCTGCATCAGCAACCGACCTATATTGCTATAACAAAAATGGCATTATTAGTACCACAAATTGTCCAAATAAATTGTTTTATATTCAAGCTGGACGAATTGTAAAAACAGCGGCAACAAAAGATGGTTATCGTTTAGCAATTAGAGTTTATCGGGCAGATATTGATTTTAATAACCCTATAAAAATCAATACTGGTGCAACCAATAAACAAACCGCATCAACTGTGACATCTGGACTTGGTAATAAACAAGCACCATTAATAGAAATTACCACCGATATAGCAGAGAATAGAACCACATTTCAGGCTTTATGTCAGCGTTTAGGTACTCCATTAGTTTCATCCACATCAGTACCTTGTCGATAATGTTGGGGACTGGGGACTGGATAATAAATTCTTGCTAATTACCAATAATCTTAAAATCCTAATATTCTAATATAAATATGAATATCCTTACCTTTATTATCACAAATAAAATCAAATATTCTAAAGTTATGCAAACAGAGAAAGGTTTTACTGTAATTGAATTACTTGTAGGATTTTCGATGGCATTTATCATTATTATATCTTTATTAGGATTCATGATTAATGTCATAGAAATTGACCGCAAAGAACAAGCAAAAGCAACTTCTGAACAAGAAATTCAAGCAGCATTAGATTACATTTACCGTGACTTAAAACAAGCAGTTTATATCTATGATGCTAATGGTATAGATGCGATCAAAAATCAATTACCTGATCCTCCTAGAGGTATAGATAGAGTTCCTATTCTTGTTTTTTGGCAGCGAGAATTAATTACAGATGTCCTTTCATTAGGTACAGGTAAAGATGATGCTTTTGTTTATTCATTAGTTGTTTATTACTTAATGCGAGATACCACAGTTTCTGGTTCTAATTGGTCTAAAATAGCCCGCATTGGTAAATGGCAAATTAGAGATGGTGTCCTAGCTCATAATAATGATGCTACAACATTTATATGTCCTAGATACCCAGGTAAATATATTAAAGGCAGTTCTAGTAGTCCTAATGAATATTGTCCTAGTAATGGTTTTGCTCCTTTTAATCTTCATCAACAAGGTACTCTAGAACAAATCATGAATAGTTGGAAAAGGGATGATACTGTTGCTTATACTGTGAACACATTAGTTTTAGTTGACTATATTGATAATACTATCAATAATGCACCTCCAAAAATTTGCCCTCCTAATTCTATCAACCCTACCATTACTTGGTCACAAGTACCGCCGGCAAGTTTTAATGATACTGATACTGGTAAAATGACAAGTTTTTACGCTTGTGTTGATAGACTGCACACAACAGCACAAATATTTATCCGTGGTAATGCCCTAGCTCGTCTTAAGAATCATGCAAATATCAACTATAGCACCAATCAAAAAACTTATTTTCCTACCGCCAGCATGAAAGTACAGGGCAGAGGTAATTTGTTTAAGTAATTTAAAAAAAATCATCCCTAAAAAAGAGCTTTAAACAATGAATATAAATCGCAAATTAGCATCTTTTAATTCCTCAAATAGCGGCTTTACTTTATTAGAGAATTTGGTTGTTGTGTTTCTAATTGGTATATTAGCCGCCATACTCACACCCAGTTGGATTTCTTTTATCCATACTCGTCGTCTTAACATTGCCCAAAGTCAAGTTTATCAAGCAATGCGTCAAGCTCAAAGCCAAGCTAAAAAGGATAAATTAACTTTTCAAGTGAGTCTTCGTGAACAAAATCGTGAACAAAATACAATTCTGCAATGGTCAGTACATCCAGCCACAGTTAAACCAACTGATGCAATCTGGAATAATTTAGATTCTACTGTCAAGTTAGATGATGAAACAACCTTACAAGAGTCTAATAATATCAGACAGATTCAGTTTGATTATTTAGGTAGTGTGAGAAAACCCCCATTAGGCAGAATTACCCTATCCAGTAAGTCTGGTGGAAAAGCAAAACGTTGTGTTTTTGTATCCACAATTTTAGGGGCATTGCGAACAGCAAAAGAAAATCCTACTACTGACGGCGGCAAATATTGCTATTAAAATTACAATAATCAATGTCTGACGATGAATGTAACTAAAAAAATATTCTGTGCGGAAATCACCAATTAGCCCAAAACAGCACCTAATTATTTTTACCCGTTATCCAGAACCGGGGAAAACAAAAACCAGATTAATACCTGCTTTGGGAGATACTGGTGCAGCCCATTTACAAAAGCAGATGACAGAACACACCATATCGCAGGTAAAAAAATTGCAAAAAACATCTGCTATAACTGTGGAAGTACGATTTGCAGGGGGTAATGGGGAACTAATGCAAAATTGGTTAGGTCGTGATTTGGTGTATCAAAATCAGGGTGAAGGCGATTTAGGTCAGCGGCTCGTGCAATCCCTTGTGGATGCCTTTCAGAGTCATGCAGAGCGGGTAATCATCATTGGTACTGATTGCCCTAGTCTGGATCCCCACATTTTAGCATCAGCCTTTGAGAAACTACAGGTTTGTGACTTGGTGCTAGGGCCTGCCCTGGATGGCGGTTATTACTTAATTGGTTTATGCCGAGTCATTCCAGAGTTGTTTTCTCAAATCGCTTGGGGAACTAGCCAAGTATTAAAACAAACGTTAGAAATTGCCCAAGCACTAAATTTATCGTCTGCTTACTTACCAAATTTAGCTGATATTGACCGTCCAGAAGACTTAATCATTTGGGAACAGATATTAGCAGGTGACAATAATCCAAAGAATGATATGGTATAGTTTAAGACCAAAAGTCTGGCAAAATGAGTCAATCTGAATCTGAATCTAAATCTAATTAATGGGCTGGATGAGAATATCCACTCAAAACCCCGATAGCAAAGCTTGGCTTGAGCTATAGTTACAACCTAAAAACCCAGAATTTTTTAGGTTTCAAAGTTATTGTGGATATATTTTTAGTAGCAAGGCGCAAAAAAAAACAGAAGTATGTAACGAAACGTCAAGTTGCCTAAAAACCTATTCCCTCCTGACTTCTGCCTCCAGCATAGCTGCCTTTTCATAACCACAATTTTTAACACCGGCCTACTTAGATAGAGACAGAAATACAGTAATTAAGACTCTGAGCAAAGGATTAAAATTGACAGGCAAGATTATAAATACGGTAGACATACCGAAATTAAAGTTTGTGGAGAGATAAACCTCTATTTAAACCTGGAAACAGTTCTTAAACAAGGTGACTCCATCAGGCAAAAATCTCTACCCTCTACGTAGTAGAGTAGGGAGTGTCAAAAATGGCAATCAGTTTTATTCACAACAGATTTACAAAAATATGGTTAACCGTGTTGCATCCTCGAATAGCTCTCTCGCACTCAAGGTAATTGGAATAGTCTGTATTTTGTCTTTTTTTGTTGATTTTGTGATTCTGCTCATGGGTTTTAGTCCCACCGACAAGCAAGCACAAATCGGGTTAGCAACAGCCCTCGTTGATAGGGGAATTGTGCCACTGGTAGGACTAGGGATGATTTCTGCTGCATATTGGTTTGACAATGCTGAAGCAGGAGGTAGTAATCGCTCAGGTCTTGATTTAAGATTTCCATCTTTAATCCTCTCCAGTATCTTAGGGTTGATGTTTTTGTTGATTTTTCCTCTCCATCTCAACAATGTCCGTCAAGCCAGTACACAAAGAGTCAATCAAATTTCCCAGGATGCCCAGCAAGCTGAAACCCAGCTTAACAACCAGCTATCGCAATTTTTGAATCAGCTCAACAATGATCAGGCCAAAGCTCAGTTAGAACAAGTGCGAAACCAAGCTAAAGAGCAGTTTACAGCATTAATCAAAGACGAGCAAAAATATAAGCAAGCCCTTGAGAACCCCCAACTACCCGCAGAGCAAAAAGAATTACTGAAGAAATTTAAAGCCAACCCTCAAGAATTGGACAAATTTATTGCCCAACAAACTGATCCTAGTGAAGTAGCTAAACAAAGACTCAACCAAATTCGCCAACGCAAAGAAGAAGCTGAAAAACAAGCTAAAGATGGTGCTTGGAAATCTGGACTACGGATAGGTATCAGTAGTTTGTTATTGTCTATTGGTTATATAATTATCGGTTGGACAGGATTAAAAGGGATGGGTGCTTTACAAGGTGCTAAACGTAAAGCTCCAGCGCGTTAATTGATCAGATGCTCAGGAGTTTAGCATGAGCCGTCAACTTTAGTTGACGGCTTGTTCTCAATCACTACCATACAAAAAATCAAATTTAGTCAAATTGCTACATAACTGGAAATGTTCTCAATTTACATACTCACCTATAACGAAGAACTAGATATTGCCCCTTGTATTGAGTCAGCCATGTTATCCGATGACATTATGGTTGTAGACTCATGCAGTAGTGATCGCACCGTAGAAATAGCTAGTCGTTATCCTGTGCGTGTTGTTGAACACGCTTTTGAAAGCCACGGTAAACAACGCACCTGGATGTTAGAATCAATAGCCCCCAAATACGACTGGGTATACATTCTTGAAGCCGACGAGCGCATGACACCAGAATTATTTGCTGAGTGTGTAGCCGCCACCAAAAATCCTGATCACATCGCCTACTATGTGGCAGAAAGAGTAATGTTTATGAATCGTTGGATTCGCTACAGTACCCAATATCCCCGTTATCAATTACGTCTTTTCCGTCATGGTAAAGTTTGGTTTACAGACTATGGGCATACGGAAAGGGAAGTTTGTGATGGTACAACCGGCTTTATCAAAGAAACCTATCCCCATTACACTTGTAGTAAAGGTTTAAGCCGCTGGATGGAAAAACATAACCGTTATTCTACTGATGAGGCTAGAGAAACATTGTATCAATTACAAAACGGAGAAGTTAACTGGCGAGATTTATTCTTGGGAAAATCAGAAGTAGAAAGACGACACGCTCTTAAGGACTTATCTTTGCGTATACCCTTCCGACCACTCATCCGCTTTATTTATATGTATTTTTTCTTAGGTGGTTGCTTCGATGGACAAGCTGGTTTAGCTTGGTGTACTTTACAGGCATTCTACGAATACCTGATTTTACTCAAAGTCTGGGAAATGAAACATCTACCTACCCCCAGCAAAAGTCATTGACGAACCCAGCCAGAATGAAAGTCCAATCATAAATTAATCATCTTAACAAAACTTATTTTTAGCTCTGCGCCTGGGAATCAATGATTTAACCATCAGCCACAAGACAATACTTGTCGGTTAAGCTCAAAACATTAAATCAGGTAGCTTGGCATACCATCGCCTCCGACGGGTTTCTCGGCTGGTGGCGAATAGCTTTTTACATTTCTTGAACCCAACATTTACGGACTTTTGCTGGGTTGCGCGGATCGCCTAACCCAACCGACAAAAACCCTTAACCGAACATTATTGAGATCCGGCTACCATTTGGGATGTCTCAAATCTAGGAATGAATTAATCTGTAGTTGGCTGTGATACGATTATATCACTAATTGTTCAGATACACTCAACGTTACTCAGGTATTTTGCCTTCAGGACGGAACTCTCAGACTTTACAGTTACAGCAGCAGGAATAGGGAACAGGCAATAGGGTTAAAAGTCTCTTAGCATCAGTCTGGATTGTGAAATTTTGTCCCTCCTGCAACCCGAAATCTGCTGTATGTTCATTAATTTTGATCATCTGATAGGATAGCGCGTTAGGATTAGTAATACCTGAGAAACTTGCAACAATCATTTACAAGTATTACAAAGAAAAGTAACACTAGTGAAGTAAACACGAAAGCTATTTTGCTTCGGCAGGTTAATCAAGATTGAATATTTTTCTGAAAGTAGTCCCAACAGCTATTAACCTAGTAATAAGTGGTCGGACAAAATTAAATTCACTCGTTGAGAGAGGGAACAGCGAACTCTGAACAGGGAACTCTGAACAGAAAAATCAGTTGTGTAATTAATTCCGTCTCATTGCTTAGTAAGCATTTTCCGCCCTCTAGTTACGGTTATAGCCCGTTTAAAAGAAATATGAGAGCAAAATTCCAGCTTTGAGGGACTTTGGATACCAATCACAAAAATTTTAGTAGCCTAAAAAAAGGAGAATCGGGGCTTGGTAATTGAACGCCTGAAACAGGACTTAAAAAATGACCTGATTGCTGGTTTGTTGGTGGTAATTCCCCTAGCAACTACTATCTGGCTGACTATTACTATTGCCAGTTGGGTAGTTAATTTTCTCACCCAAATCCCTAAACAACTAAATCCCTTTGATGGTCTACATCCTATATTAGTAAATGTACTAAATTTAGTAGTCGGATTGGCCGTACCATTACTGAGCATCCTGATCATTGGCTTAATGGCTCGGAATATATTTGGTAAGTGGTTGCTAGATTTTGGGGAGAGGATACTGCAAGCTATTCCCTTAGCAGGTCAAGTATACAAAACCCTCAAACAATTATTAGAAACAATACTCAAAGATTCCAATGGCAAATTCCGCCGTGTGGTGTTATTAGAGTATCCCAGAAGGGGAATATGGGCGATCGCCTTTGTCACAGGGACAATCAGCAGTGATATCCAAGCGCAGATGAATCAACCCATGTTGAGCGTTTTTATCCCCACCACCCCTAACCCCACCACTGGATGGTATGCAGTAGTTCCAGAGGAGGAAGTAGTAAACCTCTCCATGTCCATAGAAGAAGCGTTTAAAATAGTCGTCTCTGGTGGTATCGTCGCTCCCAATACCAGAATATCCTCATTAGTTTTACCAGCCCCTGTACCAGTAACAGAAACCATAAATCATGTCATTTCTGTAGAAGAAGGCTAATAAAGCTGATGTTAGGTAAATGAGGAACAAAATTTCAAAAGTAAGCCTGATGCTAAAAGACTTTCAACCCTGTTCCCTGTTACCTATTCCCTGCTGTATCTTACAGTTCAAGCCATTGTGAAAACGTGTCAAAATGGAAATAAGTAGAAAAGCCCAAAAAAACAGAAGTATGTAACGAAACGTCAAGTTGCCTAAAAACCTCTTCCCTCCAGCATAGCTACCTTGTGATCACGACAATTTTTAACGCCGACCTACTTACACCAGTCAGCTTTTAAGAACTCTGGACTGACAAAAATTTTGAAATTTGAGCTTGTTTTAATTACCCTGGGAACTGCTACGATATTAGGTTTGCTCCATTTCCTTAAATACTTCTTCCCCCATTACCACCACCATTATGCAACGTCGTAAACCCCAGCAGATAGCACGCGAATTAGCACTGTTAAGTCTCAGCCAGCTGCCAGTAAACCCCAAGAAATTGGATAAACTGCCAGATGAACAACTAGTAGCCAAATTAGTCCTGGGAGCAGTCCGCACCCTGACTACAGAAGTGCAAGATACCCTGAATAATGCAGCCGGAGAACTTCAACGCAGTAATGATCGCCTCCTAACTAGCCAAACACGGGCTTCAGACCTGAATACAGCTAGAACCATGCTTCAAGAAGCCATCACCTACACCCAAACAGCAATCAATCAATTAGGGACAGCCGTTGATTTCCCAGAATTAATCCAGTTAGCTAATCAAGATAAGGACGTTCGTAATTACGCTAAAGAATTAGTCATCACCGTTGATGAAAACCGTAATCTCATCGATAAAATGATTTCTGACGCTTTAGTAGATTGGCAAGTAACTCGTCTTGCCCAAATTGATCGGGATATCCTGCAAATCGCCGTAGCAGAAATGAACTTTATGGCAGTTCCCCCTAGTATAGCCATCAACGAAGCAGTAGAACTAGCTAAACGCTACAGCGGAGATGATGGGCATCGGTTTATTAATGGTGTCCTGCGCCGCGTCACAGAACATAAACAAACAGCATAAGGTTTTATCCTCACTTATCCTTGGTCTTGGAGCGCATTAAAAGTGAGGATAACTCGAAACCTTCATCCCCGGAAAAAGTGGCGAATTAAATTAAACTGATAATGATAGGAATCTTATTTAAATTTTGAACAGATTACATCCACATCTACTTTCTTTCTTCCCTATTCACTGCCTCAACGCAGAAATTTACAAATCAAATCTGATTGCTGTAACTGATAACTAATAACTAATAATACTGCTGCAATGGTTTTTAATTGGTTCCGCCGTCAACATAACGATTCTTCTGACACCCCCCAACCACAACCACAGGGGGAAAATCTACCTATACAAGAAACACAGCCAGAACCAGCCGCAGAAACTACACCAGATACGGCGGATCTATTGGCTTATGCTAAAGCTGCTTATAAAAATATTCAGCAAAAACAACAGTCTCAAACCCAAGAAACTGTTACTGAAGAAATTACAGCAACTCCCACAGAGGAAATAACTGCACCAACTCAAGAGGAAACAACAGTTGTTACCGAAGAAGTCGCCCCAGTCGCAGCTATTACAGAAATAACTGCATCAACCCCAGAGGAAGCGACAGTTGTTACCGAAGAAGTCGCCCCAGTCGCAGCTATTGCCGGATCAGAAATTTCCAACCCGGAAACGCCAGTAGGCGAGACACAGCCAGCAAGCCTATCATTTTTAGAACGGGCAGCAGCAGAAAGACAAGCCAAGCAGGAAAGATTGATCGCCAGCGCCGTTGAAGTTGCAGAACCAGAAATAAAACCAACCCCGGCATCAACTCCAACCACACCAGAGATAGATGTAGAAATTCCCGAACTGGAATTTGATGATGGGTTTGTGTGGTCAGTAGAAGTTTTAGCAGCACAAGGTAGAAAGGCAGAAGATGTTTCCATAGAAGAAATTACTTGGCTGAAAAAATTACGCCAAGGTTTAGATAAAACTCGCCGGAATATCCTTAACCAACTTAAGGCAATTGTAGGTCAAGGACCGCTAAATCAAGCTGCTGTCACAGAAATTGAAGCATTACTCTTACAAGCAGATGTGGGTGTAGAGGCCACAGACTTTATTATTGATGCCCTACAGAAAAAACTGCGGGATGAAGTCACCGCACCAGAAGAGGCGATCGCCTACCTGAAAAAAATCCTCCGGGATATGCTGGATGCACCAAACCAAGCAACACCAAAATCCAGCTTTGCCCCAGAAAAAGACAACTTAACTATTTGGTTAATTACAGGGGTCAATGGTGCAGGTAAAACCACTACAATCGGGAAAATCGCCCATTTAGCCCAAAAATCTGGGTATAAATGCTTAATTGGTGCTGCTGACACCTTCCGGGCTGCCGCTGTAGAACAAGTCAAAGTTTGGGGTAGTAGAAGCGGTGTAGAAGTTATAGCTAATCCCGGCAAGAATACAGATCCAGCCGCAGTGGTATTTGATGCGATCGCCGCCGCCCAATCACGCGGCACAGAATTACTATTAATAGATACAGCCGGCAGACTACAAAACAAGAAAAACTTAATGGACGAATTGAGTAAAATTCGCCGAATTATCGACAAAAAAGCCCCAAATATCCATGTTGAATCTCTATTAGTTCTAGATTCTACCTTGGGACAAAACGGACTCCGACAAGCTGAGGTATTTTCCCAAGCAGCCCAACTCAGCGGTGTTGTCTTAACCAAGCTAGATGGTACCGCTAAAGGAGGAGTAGCTTTAGCTGTTGTCCAACAATTAGGTTTACCCATTCGCTTTATTGGTGCTGGAGAAGGAATTGAGGATTTACGCCCATTCTCTAGTTATGAATTTGTTGAAGCACTTTTAAATGGGTAATTGATAATTCGTCATTGGTAATTAGAAAAACTCTTTCCTGTCCCCAGTAAAGAGTCCCCAGTCCCCAGCCTCCTAGAAATTAAAATAATTCTTTTTCTTTACAAAAAATGACTAACTTCTGCTAAAATTGCACACTAAAGCCATTTTGCCTATTTCCCCAGGGATTTATCTGATGCAGCAGCAAGATTAATTGATGACAGCAAAAGATATCCAAAAAAAGTGGATTAGTATAAATAAACTGGCTAAATGCTCCTAGTGTAGTTATCAGGTTGTACTTGCCAAATTACTCATAAATACTCATTTTCAACCAACCATTTAGACATTTGCATGAAAATGGTTGAACCAGAACACCCTATATACAGAGTATTGCAAGTAAATAAAGGACAAAATCTATTTACTTTCCCCATGCACTAAAAGGCTTTGACAGCTGATTGGTGAGAACTGTTGTAACTTTTGGGTTAAAAGTTGCAGGTCATCTCCTCTCTAGGTGTTATTTTCATAAATTTTAGATGTAGGAGGTGACAGGTGACAGGTAACAGAGTTGAAAGTTTGTTTGTGTCTAGATTTTATCGTCAATTAATGTCCTAACCACCTTGTCTGTTGCTATATTTTGGAATTGAGGTAAATTACATCTTCAGAAATTCAAAATCTCCTAGCTTCTCAGCTGAATAAAGAAAATTAATCCTTGAGTAAGGATTCGGGAAATTTATGATATACCAGTTAAATGTTTACAATTTGTAATTTACATTTTTGGTTGTAGAACTATGAGGATAAATCTTTTTTTCCTCATACCAATTCTATGTGAGGTCGCGCCAAATAAATTTGCTAGAGACGTTCCCCTGACACGTCTGTTAACCGGCAAAATCAAGCGCATCTTCTTGATCCAGAAATGGTATAACTCCAGTGGGAATACCCTGATCAACAAGCCAGCCTCAAATCCATTCATCAAGAACTCCCAAGACTTATTCTGTAGGTGTAACCGATGATGTTGATAACAATAAAGTTTTATTTCTCTAGATATATGAAATAGTAATTAAGTCATGAAAAAATGATAAACTGTCTCTAGCGTTATCAAAATTAATGTTTTATAATGATCAGGTTTTAACTAATACCAATTTTATGTGAGGTCGCGCCAAATAAATTTGGTAGAGACGTTCCGGTACGTCTGTTAACCAGAAAAATCAAGCGCATATTGAGCCAGAAATGGTATGAGAAACTAATTAGTGTAAACTCCTCTAAATTGCCAAAAATGCCAACAGTAAATGTAATACTCATAAAAATCACATTTTAATTTTTTCTACTCTTGCTAAAATAACTAATCTTGTCCAATATGATTGAGCAATACCAAAGACAAAAAATTAGAAAAATCATAAATCCGAACCCTAATATCACGTCTAAGAGTAAATTTACCTGTGTCTCAAGTGCCTTCTCACCCCACTGAAAGTAATAGTAGTGCCACTACAGATGTCACTCCAGTTGTGGCACTGAAAGAACTTGTGGCCAGGTTGCATCGAGAACAGAACAAAATTCAAGATTTGCTCAGTTCTCTAGGATTTGCCCTGAGAAGCTTTAATAATTTGAATCAATTTTTAGAATTGATTCCCCTCATGGCTACCAGAGTTACTGATGCAGATGGTAGCGCCTTATTTCTTTATAAACCTAATGGTCAAATTAGGTTAGAACAGCTACATTGGCAAGATAGCCAACAACGGAAAAATATTAGAAAAGCCCTAGAAACTGCCAGCAGTCAAATTTCACTTTTGGCCAATTGTGTGCCGCTAACAACAACTACAGGGCTATTAGATGATGAAATGCACCGCTATTTGGGTCCTGATGTACAGATTTTTGGCACAGCAATTTTAGTTAAGCATACAGAAAGGGGATGGCTTTACGTTTTAAGCCGTGATCCTGATTATAGTTGGACAGAAACTAGACAAAAATTAGTGCGGTTAGTTGCAGATCAAACAGCGGTAGCAATTGAAAACGATGAACTAGCAGTAGAACTGAGAAAAAAAGAACGGTTAGATCAAGAATTAGAAATTGGGGCTGAAATTCAACGCCGACTTTTACCGCGTCAATGCCCTAGTCTTCCTGGTGCAATGTTAGCCGCACGTTGTAAACCGGCTAATCGTGTGGGTGGAGATTATTATGATTTTATTCCCACAAATCACAATCAGTTGGTAAAGACTAATAGTCGTGCTGAAGATGCCCGTTGGGCTTTGGTAATTGGCGATGTGATGGGTAAAGGTGTTCCCGCTGGTTTAATTATGACGATGTTGCGGGGAATGCTGAGAGGTGAAGTATTACATGGTAATTCTGCTGCGGGAATTTTGCAAAATTTGAATCGTGTCATGTATGCGGATTTGGAAAATTCCCACCGTTTTGTGACAATGTTTTATTCAGAATATAATCCCCACACACGAGTTTTATCTTATAGCAATGCTGCTCATAATCCGCCTTTGTGGTGGCACGCTGCGACTAAAACAGTAAGCAGATTGGATACTGTGGGGATGTTAATTGGTTTGGATGCTAACAGTCAATATGAGAATGGGGAAGCACAATTAGAACCTGGGGATACGGTTATTTACTATACAGATGGTTTGACGGATGCGGCTGCGGCTAGTGGCGATCGCTTTGATGAAGATAATTTTGTTACTTCACTTAATGCTGCTTGTCGTTATTGCAATGGACCACAGGAAATTGTTGATTATTTGTTTGATAAAGTTCAGGAATTTATCGGTCCTGATAAGCAAAATACTGATGATATGACTTTGGTGATTTTGCAAATTTTATAGCAGTCAGTAGCCAGTTTTTAAACCTATTTGCTGAGAAAAATTCGAGAATTTAAGGGAGAATTTTGCTACTGAACTTGCTCTATTAGGGGACTTGCGTAAAAATAATAAGTAAAACGCCGTTATCTATCTTCACAATGTCACTGACTCAGTTTACTCAAACCCTTTCCCCTCTCCACACAGCCCCAGATAACCGGGGATATGATTATGATTTGGTAATTGTCGGTGGTGGAATTGTGGGCTTAACACTCGCCGCTGCTTTAAAAAACTCTGGCTTAAGTATACTGCTAATTGAGGCTAGGGTGACATCAGCAGCGGTGGCTAAAGGCCAAGCTTATGCTGTCCATCTGCTGTCAGCCCGCATTTTCCAAGGTATTGGGATTTGGGATAAAATTCTGCCTAATATCGCTAAATATAGACAGGTGCGTTTATCTGATGCTGACTATCCCGATGTGGTGAATTTTCAAACTACTGATTTAGGTACACAGGAATTAGGTTATGTGGCTGAACATTTTGCACTGTTAGCACCTTTACAGGAATTTGTGCAGAGTTGTAGTAATGTAACTTATCTGTGTCCAGCGGAAGTGGTAAATACGCAGAATGAACCAGATATAGTTACTGTTAATATTAAAGTTGCAGATGAATATCGGACAATTCGTAGTAAACTGCTAGTGGCAGCAGATGGTTCAAAGTCGCCTATTCGTCAAGCTGCGGGCATTAAAACTAAAGGTTGGAAATATTGGCAATCTTGTATTGTGGCTTTTGTGAGACCAGAAAAATCTCATAACTATACAGCTTATGAGAAATTTTGGACAAGTGGACCTTTTGCAATTTTACCTTTACCTGGCAACCGTTGCCGGATTGTTTGGACTGCACCCCATGCAGAAGCTAAAGCTTTGTGTGCGTTAAGTGATGCGGAATTTTTAGCGGAACTAACTCAGCGTTATGGTAATCAGATGGGTAAGTTAGAATTATTAGGCGATCGCTTTATTTTTCAGGTACAGTTAATGCAGAGCGATCGCTATGTTCTCCCCCGTTTGGCTTTAGTTGGTGATGCAGCACATAACTGTCATCCCGTCGGTGGACAAGGTTTAAATTTAGGTATTCGTGATGCAGCTGCTTTAGCTGAAGTTATCCAAACCGCACACCAAGCTGGTGCAGATATTGGGAAAATTGAAGTTCTCAAACAATATGAACATTGGCGAAAAAAAGAAAATCTTGCCATTTTAGGTTTCACTGATTTATTAGATCGGGTATTTTCTAATAATTTCTTACCAGTGGTGATCATCCGCCGTTTGGGTTTATGGTTTATGCAGCGAGTTCCGATGTTGAAAATCTTTGCACTCAAATTAATGATCGGTTTAAAAGGGAAAACTCCAGAATTAGGGAAATCATGAATTTTGCTAACTAAAATTTACCAATTTTTTAACCCGATGTTAATATCAATCGGGTTTGTTTTTATTGTATGCTATAAATTTAGCAACTGTATATGAACTTGAGAATTTTTTCTTACTTTGTTGGAGTATCAATTTTATTGAGTGGCTACACAATCACTCAACCTGGATCAGCAAATCAGCCGTTAATAATAGCCCAGTCTATCTGGAAGAAATTTTCCGATCCAGAAGGTAGATTTAGCATTTTAATGCCTGGTACACCCACAGTCACCAAACACAAAGTTAACACTAAAGATGGTCTAGTTGAGGTGAATATGTTTACAGTTGAGCGTCAACAAGATGAGGTAAAATACACTGTAGCTTATATTGACTATCCAGAAAATTATATTCAAATGCTGAAAGATAAGAATCTGGTAGAACAAGCTATAGATACTGGCAAAACAACAGCTTTAGAGCATGAAAAAGGCACCTTGATCAGTGAAGAAAAAATTAATTTAAGCGGTTATCCAGGAAAGGAAGTTAACTATACTAAACCAGGGGATAAAATAATTAAACACAGAATATTTTTAGTTGAAAAAAGACTATATCAAGTTAGTGCAGAAGCTAGTAAAAAAAAGCAAAAATATTTAACTAAAAGTATTAGTGGTTTTTGTGACTCATTTACACTTTTACCCAAATAGAATTATTTTTACAGCAGATTTCAGGTAAATGAGGTACAACATTTAAGACCCAAGTTTGATGCTAAGAGACTTTTAAACCTGTTCCCTGCTGTATGAAGTCAAAACTCAAAATATCAAATCCACAACTTAAAAGTGATAACATTTTCCAGGAGTAGTGTTAAAGTGGCAGGAAACTGATCAAAATCTTTATTTTCCAGACGCTAGGCTAAAAGCGGGTATCCATGCTGAAGAAACTACAAAACAAGCAAATTTATCTGATCGTTGGGGCTGGACTATGTGCCTTTTTAGTCGGGGGTATGGTATCAGCCCCACAAGCTGGAAGAACCCTCAGTAAATGGTTGAACTTGAGTCAGAGTAAGCCAGAAAAACTAGCTGATGCAAATAAAACCAAATCAGTTGTGTTTGGTTTAGTGTCAAACTCTTTACCAGAGCGAGCAGGAAAACTAGCAGAAATTGCTGAGAAAGGCAGTTCACCAGATCGGGAAAGGGCGCGTTATCTGTTGGCAAGTGATTATATTGAAACTGACCAAGGTAAAAAAGCCCTCAGTTTACTGGAAGGTCTAGAAAAAGACTATCCTATTTTAGCGCCTTATGTTTTACTCAAACAAGCCCAGGCGCAAGATATTCTGGGTGAAAAGGGTAAAGCGTCGGATCTACGGCAAAAAGTATTAAAAGATTATGCGGAAAATGCTGCGGTAGTCAAAGCGATATACTTAATTGGGCAACCAAAACTACATGATCAAGCGATCGCTAATTTTCCTTCCCATCCCCTCACCTGGGAAATTATCCGCAAACGTCTACGAGAAAACCCTAATCAACCCAAGTTACAATTAACCTTGGCCAAATACGCCTCAGATGAACCAGGAATTGTTGGCATTTTAGATCAGTTGGTGAAACAGCCTCAACTCACATCAGCAGACTGGGAACTAATTGGTTCAGTATATTGGGATAACAATGAATTTACCAAGGCAGCTACAGCTTATACAAAATCTCCCAAAACAGCTAAAAATCTCTACCGTATAGCCAGAGGGTTGCAGCTAGATCAAAAGCGAGATCAGGCAGTTGCTATTTATAAACAGCAAATACAACAATTTCCCACTGCCGAAGAAACGGGAACAGCCCTATTAAGATTAGCAGAAATCACTCCTGGTAAAGCTGCCTTACCTTATCTTGACCAAATTATTCATAAGTTTCCTCAACAAGCACCTACAGCGCTGGTACAAAAAGCCAAACTGCTAGAAACTCTCAAAGAAAATCAGTCAGCTAACACAGCTTGGAAATTACTACTAGGCAAGTACAGCAGTTCTGAGGAAGCAGCAGAACTTCGCTGGAAAACAGCCCTAGATAAAGCTAAAACCAGAGATTACTTAGGTGCATGGCAGTGGGCGCAACCAATTGCTACTGAGAATCCTCAGAGTATTTTAGCTCCCAGGGCAGGGTTTTGGGTAGGAAAATGGGCAACTATACTAGGAAAACAGGAAGAAGCCCGCAAAGCTTACGAGTACGTACTGAGTCAATTTCCTCAATCTTATTATGCTTGGCGTTCTGCCAGTCTTTTGGGTTTGGATGTCGGTGATTTTAGTAACCTGCGGTTGATGACTCCAGAAATTACCCCCCCACAACGTTCTGTACCCACAGCGGGTTCTGATGGGTTTAAAGAATTGTATTTGCTCGGACAAGATCGAGATGCTTGGTATGAGTGGGAAACAGAGTTTAAAAATAAACCTCAGCCTACTGTAGCGGAAGAATTTACGGAAGGGTTGATGCGGTTAGCAAAGGGTGAAAATCTGGTTGGTATTGCCAAAATATCTAAACTGGAAGATCGGGAAACACCAGCGGAACAAGCGGAATATACAGCTTTAAGTCAACAAATCACTTATTGGCAAGCCCGTTATCCGTTTCCCTATTTCTCAGAAATAGAAAAATGGTCTACTGCACGTAAAATTAATCCTTTGCTGGTTACAGCTTTGATGCGTCAAGAGTCAATGTTTCAGCCGAAAATTAAATCGATAGTCGGTGCAACTGGGTTAATGCAGGTAATGCCCAGTACAGCTGCATGGATAGCCCCACAAATTCCGGTGGATATGAAAACTCTTAATCTGGAAAATCCAAATGATAATATCATGCTGGGTACATGGTATTTAGATCATACTCATCAGCAATATAGCAATAATTCCATGTTGGCGATCGCTAGTTACAATGCAGGACCTGGGAATGTGGCCAAATGGTTGCGAACCATACCCAAACAAGATCCAGATGAGTTTGTGGAAGAAATTCCTTTCGGTGAAACTAAAAATTATGTCCGTCAAGTATTTGGTAACTACTGGAATTATCTGCGGTTGTATAACCCCTCAATTTCCGCTTTGGTAGCTAAATACTCAGCCACACATCCCAAGTTACCTACGCAGTGATGGGGAGCAGAGGAATTGATTGCAACCCCTAAATCGCACTCAAATTAAGACCAAAATACGGTTTCAAGGATCAATAATGTCCTCATCATCCTGGCTACAGCTATAATATAAGCAGAGATTATCGAACAGCCCAAAACCCTGATTCTGGCGTGGGGTGAATGATAGGGCTTGGTAGGAATCGCAATACTTCTGCTGATGTAGTCAACGAAAATCGCAATTTTTGTATGTTTTATAAAGCACAAGTGAAGACTCCTAGTTATCTGTTAAAAGTTACATAAACCTTTGGTATATCTCAGTATTTTTATTGATATATCACTTATAGTAATTTCATAGTGTTCAACCTTATTAATGACTGAGGAATCAAAATCAATGCAACTTCTCACCCAAGATTTCACTCAGAACTCAACACGGATTTATACTGAGGTGTATAACCATGAGGAAGATAATTCCAGTATTTATACGTTAGAAAATTTGATTCAAACCTTAGAAGAGGTAGCTAACTACCTAACAGATGAGTAAATGAAGTCTAATATTCATTTACTTTCTCCATACACCAAAAGGGTTTTACTACTGTCACGAAGTTCCGACCAATATATAGAAGTTTCGGCGGGAAGTTTCGGCGGAACTTCTCTATTTACTGTTTACCGCCACGGTATTTTGGTATATAGTTTGATTATGGATAGCTGCACAAAGAGCGATCGCCCAATATGACTTTAGGATTATTACGTAAATAATCCTGCAATAATCCACATCCCCGATTTAGTAACATATCTAACTTAATATCTGATACACTGCGTAAAACAACGGTACCATTACCACTCCCCGCTGCCAGAGTTTTACCATCAGGACTGAAACTCACACTAGTTAACTCATCCTGATCACCCTTTAAAACCATCAATAGAGTTCCGTCCTCACTCCAAAGCCGAATTTTATCATCACTGTTCACAGCCAGAGTTTTAGCATCAGCACTAAAACTAACACTGATTAAACTATCACCATCACCTGACAGTGTTCGCCGTAAGCTACCGTCCCGATGCCAAAGTTTGATGGTACTATCAATACTGACACTGGCGATAGTTTGACCATCAGGCGACCAAGTGACACCATTAACTCGTCGAGAATGACCCTTTAAATCATAGAGAAAATTACCGGCTTTGTCCCATATCTTCACCAATTTGTCATCACTGGCTGATGCTAACAGCTTACCATCAGGACTAAAACTAACCCAGTTGACGGCCTGATCGTGACCAGATAAGGTTTTAAGTAAGTTACCTTCACGACTCCAAAGTTTTACGGTAGTGTCTTTACTAGCAGAGGCAATAGTTTTACCATCGCTTGACCATGCTACCGCTAAAACAGTATCTTTGTGACCGGGTAAAGTTTTAAGTAGCTTTCCTTCTAGACTCCAAAGTTTTACGGTAGTGTCTTTACTACCAGAAGCGAGAGTTTTACCATCGCTTGACCATGCTACCCCCCAAACTTGACCTTGATGGCCTGTCAATGTTTTCAGTAATTTACCGTCCCAACTCCAGATTTTTACTGTTTTATCCCGACCAGCAGCTGCTATAGTCCGACCATTAGGACTAAAACTGATACTCGTTACCCAATCATAACTAGCTTTGGCATCTCGCAATAGTACATCATCCCAGCGCCAAATTTTCACAGTTTTATCTCGACTGGCTGAAACTAAGGTCAAACCATCAGGGCTAAAATTAACACTATTCACCCAATTGTTATGTCCTCTGAGAGTTCCCAATAACACACCGTCCCAACTCCAGAGTTTCACAGTTTCATCGGTACTTGCGGAAGCGAGAGTTTGGCCATCACGGCTAAAACTCACACTTGTGACACCGGAAGTATGTCCAGATAAAGTTTTCAGTAACTTACCGTCTCGACTCCACAGCTTAATATTTTTGTCTAAACTAGCCGCAGCAATAATTTTACCATCGGTTGACCAGGTGACATTTTTAACTGCATCTTCACAGCCGAGTAAGGTATTCAGCGTTTTACCGTCCCGACTCCATAGCTTAACAGTATTATCCGCACTACCTGAAGCAAGTATTTTACCATCGGACGACCAAGCTAAACTTAAAACTGCACTATCATGACCCTTTAAAGTTTTGAGTAATTTACCATCTCGACTCCATAATTTGACGGTTTTATCGGTACTAGCAGAAGCAATAATTTCACCATCAGGGCTAAAAACAGCACTATTCACGACCGAGGTATGACCTGTAATAGTGTTTAATAAATCACCTTTACTGTTCCAGAGTTTTACTGTTTTATCTTGACTACCAGAAATAATAATTTGACTATCAGGACTAAAACTAACGCTATTTACCACATCTTCATGTCCTGATAAACTTCTGAGTAAAGTACCATCAGGATACCACAGGTTAATATTTGTATCGGCACTAGCTGAGGCAATTAAAGAATTATCAGGACTAAAAGCAACACTATTTACTCCAGATAAATGACCTTCTAAGCGGTTACGTTCTTTGACTCCATAAACTGCTTGGTAGAGAGATGTTAACACCTGTTCTCTAGTTTGATAACTCACCCAAATTGTCTGTTTTAATTTTTTCCCGGCTTTCAAACTTTCTTTGAGTGCGTCAATACCTTTTTGAGAAGCAAACAGAGTTTCACTAGAGGCGCTGAGAGTTTTAATTTCACTATTTAGAGAATTAATAACGGAAACAGTTAAACCCATAATAGCCACAACAGCAGCAGCAAGGGCAACTTTTAAAGTGCGGTTTAACCGGGCTTCACTTAACCTTTGTTTTTCCTGACTTTCTGCAAGTTGGGTAGTTAATTCTTTTTCTTTTAATTCTCCGCGCAGATGTTCAATTTCTAATTGACTTAGTTCTTCACGTTTGCGTAATTTTCTTAATTCTGTGAGTAAGTCTACTCCTTGTAGATGCTGTGTATCTATAAGTGTAGCTTGCTGTGTTTTTTGCCTGAGTTCACTTTGAAGACGTTTAATTTCCTGTTGACTATTTTCAACTTTATTACGTAATTGATTGAGTTGTGCTTGTAAACTAGATTCTTGTTGTTGTAAATAACGAATTAAATCTACTAAATAATCATGAATGAGTTGATAGCGTTCGGGAACGTCGGGAAATAGGACAACTAAACCAGAACTGACTAATATTTTCAAAATCAGTTCTAATTGGTTATTAGCTTCTAACTCTCCTAATTCTGCGGCTAATTCAGCTTGGGTTTTAAATGGGCGTTGGTTACTTTCATCGGTTAATAAATATAACACAATTAAAGCTGCCCTTTCATTTTCTGCCCCACAGTCTTTAATTAATTCTTTAATATATCGTTCAATCAGTTTATTTGGTCTATAAGGCTGATATTGGGATAAGGTGGTAATGCGTTCATCTTGAATTTGTGCGCCGAATACTTGCAATTCGATGGGGCGGACTTCTCCCAATTCTGCGGATAAATCTTGGACTAAGGCATCAATTAAAGCAGGTTCTAAATGTAGTTGGGAACGTTCTGTTAATTTATGAATAATGGCTTTTGCATATTCAGGAGAAAAATTATTTAATTGATAGCGAATATTTTTATCAAGAATGTTATGATTAATTGCTTCTAGTGAAGAAAGATGTTTAAAATCGAGCAAGCGATGTAAATAATCTTCTCGCAAAGATAAAATAACTTTGACAAAGGATATATTTAAACATTCACTAATAAAATTATCAAAAGCTTGTTTTTCTTCCCGGTCAGTATGTCCAAAAAAGAATTCTTCAAATTGGTCAAAGATTAACACTGTAATTAGATGATTATTAGCATTTTCTCGTAATTGTTGGCAAATACCATCAATGGTGTTGAGTGTAACTAGATCAGGTGTATTTTTTGGTGCAATGTCGGTTATTTGATCTTGAAACATTGCTGCTGTTAAAGATTTACCTAATTCTCGCACCCAATCGGTATAAATTTGTAATACTATGGGAATAGCAATTTGATCACCTATGGCACGGTTTTGTAATGCAGGTATCAAACCAGCGGTGACGGTGGAACTTTTACCCACACCAGAAGGTCCATGAATAACGATGAGTTTATTGTCAGCGCGGCTAATTCTGCCAATTAAATTATTGATATCACCTTCCCGACCAGAAGCAGCAATTTCTAAAGCGACGCTGCTGTTTCCCGATGCAGACATAACAGCGGGGTTGGTAACTTTGCGTTGGGGTTGTAAACGTCCAGCACCGATGAAAGCACGAAAACCATATTGTTGTTCAACGGAATGGCGTTTTTGTCGAATTAAATAAGCTTCCAGATAACAGTCAGCTTCAAAATAAAGCGATCGCAAATTTCTTAATAAGCGAATATAACGATGGGCATCATATTGATGTTCACTACTTTCTAAAGAAACTAAAAGTTCAATTTTTGCCTTTTCTAAATATTCCGATGCTACTTTTTGTTCACCTAGTTTTTGTTGGGCTTTGGCTAAAATTAAATAATAAATTTGCCCTAACAATAAAGGAAACAAACATTTATGAGGATCACCTTGTTTTTGTGCTTCTCCTAATTTTAATAAGGCGATATGCGCCAAAATACTAGCTTGCATCCAGCGTGACTGTTGTACAGCTACCTGTGCCAACAAACCATAGTCACAAGCTAGTTGAATTTGACCACCATAATTTTGATGTAATTCTAAAGCTTTTGCGGCTACAGTTTGTAATTCTGACCATGCGGACAAACTTTGTAAAACATCCGCTAATTGTCCAATAAATTCAGCAACTAAATCTATCCGTTCAGCTAGATTAAAAGTATGTAAGCATTGTTGAAAATAATCTTTCGCTGCTTGCCAATGTTGGTAACTTTCAGTTTGATTTTGTTCGGTGAGACGACAATAACATAAACCAATATAAAGTAATAAAACTCCCTGTTTAAGTAGATAGGGAGAAGGAGAAATAGGAAGATGAGGTGAGGGAGATAAATTATCCCATTCGATAATTCTGCCTTGATCCCATTCTCCAGTAATTTGTGTTTCTGCTTCTACTTGATCATTAGACCAAAATTGTAAACTTTGACGAAAATGATTTAAAGCCGAATTTATTCTATCACTGACATAATCATCTAAACCAAAAACAAATTGTAAACTAGCATTTAATGATGGTTGTAAATTAATGCCCCGATTTTCTAAATCCTTAATAGCAAAATGGAGTTCATAGCTACGCACCCATACTTGTTCGATCCTAGAATAATAACTTTTTATTTGCTGATTTTGAGGCGTTTCATTGTGTAAAGCTCTGGCAAATAAAGAGTCTGTTTCCTGTTGCAAAAATTCTATTAACGCCGGAGAAGTCATGGCAAATTTAATTGGTGTTGCTGCCCAACTAGCAAAATCTGGCGCTAACTTTACTACTTTCTGTAATACTTCTTCATTCACCCAAATTACCATTGGAAAAGGGTGACGTTTGCGGAATTCATCACGGATTTGATTAATAGAAATCAGCAGATCATCGAGGTTTTCTACTGACTCTAAACCCAAAATCATTAATGCTGCTGGTTGATGAACTTGCTGCTGTGAATGAATACTTGTGTAAAGGCTGAGGGAATTGGCAGATAATACTATTTTTTGAATTTTCTCAGAGTCCCCAACTGTTTCTGTGAGTTTTTGCAGAATTAAATCCCGTAAACTGCCATAATTACAACACACCAAAACAAGGGAAAATTCACCTTGGGAAAGAGAAATTGCCCTTGTTAAACTCCGCAAGGAACGAGCATTACCATCATTAATATCTATTCCTGTGTTTCGTTCAACCATGATTTGAATTTTTGGGTTTCTGCTAACACTGGGTTGACACCAAACCAAGCTCCTTGGTGATCGCGATATTCAAACACAAACAAACTGCGTAATAATGTATGATATTCTATGTCACCTCTGACTCTTTGTTCCTGCATAACTTCAAAAATTAATTCCCATTCATGGGGGTCAATAGCATTAGATCGAAAATCTCTTTGTCGTTGAATTACCAATTCCAAACATTCCCGATCAAAAGGTGGATCTTGTTCCCGCAAACAGTCAAACAATAATCCTAATAAGTCACGAACATGACCACCACTGATCAGACACAAACGGTCTAGAGTGTTCTGGTGATCAAATAGTTCTGTAATTAAGTTTAAACGATTGCTGGGCAAAATATCAGGAAAAGCCCTAGCTAGTACCATTTGCCGCATTAATTCCAGTCCCTCTGTGTAAATTTCCCCAGTGCGTAGTAATACTGGAATCATCGGTAATACCTTCGGTGCAACTCCACCACCTAAACGATGTTGCAGTTCGGCGCTATCGTTGGAGAAAGTTAAGGATAAAGGAATTGTGTAAACAAGATGACAATTAAGTTTGCGTAACTGTTCACCCCGTTCAATAAATAGGTATTCAGGAAGCGATCGCCCAGACGCGAGAGGACGAAACGCCACCCGATCTAAGTTATCAACAATTACCACTAATCCTTTTTTACCCCTAGCTTTTAGTTCAGTATTAGCACGTTCTAAAAGTTCTTGATTAATGGAGAGTAAAATATTTTCTGTACGTGGTTCTAAGTAGTCCCTTAACCGTCGTCGTAACTGGGGACTTTCTTTAGTTTTCGCGGTAATTTTAGCAATACCTAGCGATAATTCCGCTTCTACCCCCACATCTATAGGTGTTTGCAGAAAATCTACTATCTCCGTGAACAACTTGGTAAAATAGCGCGGTTTCAGGCTAATTTTCATTGCTTCCAGGCTTTCACTCACTTGGCCAGCAACAGCTAAGAGAATATCAGTCACATCCACATCCGCCATTTCTAGGACACGGGTGGACTCAAAATATACAACATGAAATTGTTGCTCCTCTAATTCTGCTTTGAGGCGTAATAATTCCGTAGATTTCCCACAGCCCAAGTGTCCTGTGAATAATTGACAGGTCGGTGTATTCGGCGAAATTTTGGTAATAGTTCGCAACAAAGCCTCAATAATTTTACCACCCCGCACCGAGGCAAAGTCAATATAATATAGGCGATCCGCAGCATTTTCGCTCATTAGTGGTTTGCTCGGATTACAAGCCTGATAAAATCTTTCTAAGTCTAAAAGCATGATTAATCTACTTCACTTAAATAACAGGGAACAGGAAGGATCAGGGAACAGTGTTAAAAGTCCAACCCAAAAGAGTTAGCAGCACTAACCATACAATCAAATTATATTTAATCATGAAAATAGCCATTGAATATGGCCACATAAGGCAAATTTTGGAAATGTTCTTGACAGGCTGGATATAAAATAATTTCCCGCGCAGTTAATATTAATTTCATAGTAGAATTTTTGCTCATTTATTCCTTGAATTTATTTGATATTTATGATTACCATAATATAATAAAGCACTCTAGGAACTTTTAAAAAATGCTTTTCACTCATTTTATATTTTAATAACTTAAAAATCTTCTTTTTCAGCCAATAAATTATATCAAATAATGCTCATTACTTGCAATAATTTTATCTATATTTAGGATTTATTTAACCCGATTACCAATTACCGATTATCAATCTTTACAAATACCTAAACGCAAACAGTCTTCAGTTTGATCATCTCTAGCCCCAATATTTTGGATTTTTAGTTGGAAATCAGCATTAGTTACTACTGAATTATGAGCAATTGCCCTATGCTGAACATATTGGAATAGTAACAAATTACTACTACCAAAACCTAAAGTGGAATTGGACAGACACATTGGCAATATCATCAATCCCATGTAAATTTTCCTATTCATATCAAACCTCTGTTCCTCTAGATGATGGAGTTATGGAAAACATCATCTTCAATAAACCAGAGTTAATCAAGCATGGACAAAATAAAGCTATCATGATACATCAACCAAAGGTTTCAGATTATGAACTTTTTGAGTTTTAAGTTTTGAATTCCGCACAGCAGTATTAGCTATCCCAGACGTGATCAATAAATGAACAGTTCCGTGCAGTTTTCCGTAGACATTCCCCTAAATATGTCTTCTTACTTACTTATGCAGATCCAAGGCCACCCAACCGGAAAAATTTACCAAAACCAGAGAAAGCTCTGTTGCTAGTCGCTCTGGCAGATAAAATAGTTAAGGAATGTTGCCTATAAATTGACTCATGACACCTTTACCAGAAGTAGATACTATCAATTCTGCCGATGTTGACAGCGCAGAATACGATAACTCAGCAGTTGATCCCGCTGATGAGTTACCAGATGAGGTAGAAATGTCCTTTTCTGACCATCTGGAAGAATTGCGATGGCGGATTTTTTATTCTTTAATTGCTGTAGCGGTGGGTGTGATCGGCTGTTTTGTCGTTGTTAAACCCCTGGTGCAGTTGCTGGAAATACCAGCGCATGGTATAAAATTTCTGCAATTAGCACCGGGAGAATACTTTTTTGTCTCTATCAAAGTTGCTGGTTACAGTGGTTTGGTGCTTGCTAGTCCGTTTATTCTTTACCAAATTATTCAGTTTGTGCTTCCTGGTTTGACTCGTCGTGAACGTCGTTTGTTGGGTCCTGTAGTTTTGGGGTCGAGTGTACTTTTTGTTGGGGGCTTAGTATTTGCTTATTTGCTACTTATTCCCGCAGCTTTGCAATTTTTCATCAGCTACGGTGCAGATGTAGTAGAACAACTGTGGTCAATTGAAAAATATTTTGAATTTGTGTTGTTGCTGTTATTTAGCACTGGGTTAGCATTTCAAATTCCCATTATTCAATTATTGCTAAGTAGCTTAGGTATTGTTTCTTCAGTTCAAATGTTAGCTGGTTGGCGGTTTGTAATTATGTTTGCAGTGGTTTTGGGAGCAATTCTCACACCCTCAACGGATCCTTTAACTCAAAGTCTTTTAGCAGGAGCAGTTTTAGGGCTTTATTTTGGCGGTGTTGGTTTAGTTAAGCTTACAGGTAAGTGATATGTGAAAGATAAACTGCATAACAAATAAACGCAAATAATAAGGTAATCAAGGCTGTAATTACATAGCAAACGCATATCAGCAATCCGTCAGATTCAAGACTGGCAACGGCAAAAAGCAAAATACCGACGGTGGGAATAGGATTAGTAAAGGGAATCGGCGAAATTAGTAATATTGTCAACCAAGAGATACAAAGCCCATTCAAGCGCCGAGTTAGATCATGAGAAGCTATTTTCGTCAAGCGGGGACGGGTAATTTTTTCCAATAACCTGGTTACTTGCCGCAGGTTTTGCAAGATAATCTCAGCAAAAGGACGGGGAAATTTATAGGTAGCGATTTTGTGAGGTAGCCAGGGCGATCGCCTGCCGAAAAGCATTTGCAAAGACAACAGCAAACAAGCAGCCCCAAAAGGGCCTGTTAACCCTGGTGGCATGGGGAACAAAAACGGTAAAACTAATAATGCAATGACTAAGCTAAAACCCCGTTCTGAAGTTTCCACCAGAACATCTCCTAGAGTTAGGGGCTGTTCTGCTAAACGTTGCAGTAAACACTTAATCTCTTGAGAAAATCTCAAATGTATTTTCATGGGATTTTCCAAAATTGCCACTTTACAATCTTATCCCGGTGGTACTAACACACCTATAGCCCCAGGCATGACACGAAACACAGCCGGAGTGGAAGTAGTGATTTCTCCATCTGTATTAATAGGATAGGGTCTACGAGTATAAACCTCAATTTCCTGTCCTTGAATAGCGCGGACACTCCGCCAATGTATATGTCTGCCTTGGCGGATGGCTGGTAGTAGGGGTATGATTTGCCACCAATGGCTAATTTCTAGACTATAAAGATCCAGCCTTTGATCATCTATTGTAGCATCATGAAATACAGCCATGCCACCGCCATAATAGCGCCCATTGCCCACAGCAATTTGCACAGTTTTGACCCGAAATGATTGTCCATGTGTACGAATTTCCGCACTAAAAGGACGAGATTTCCAAATTACTTGTAATGCGGTAGCAGCGTAGGCAAATATTCCCCAACGGCGTTTTACTTCTCTGGTTAATTTTTGAGTAATATTTACACTTAATCCCAGACTAGCAACATTAAAAAAATACTTACCATTCACCCATCCCAAATCAATGCGTCGTAAATTTCCAGCAGCAATAATTTGACAAGCGAGTGGTAAAGAATTGGGAATACCCAAAGTCCTCGCTAAATCATTAGCAGTCCCCAAAGGCAAAATACCCAAAGGTAACTGAGTATCAACGATGGCATCTACAGCGGCATTAAGAGTACCATCACCACCACCAACAATCACCAAATCAATTTCTTTTTGGTAGCGCCGGATCACATCACCCAAATGTTTTGGATGTTCTGTAGACTCTTGAATCAGATGGAACCCAAGCGTTTCCAGACAATTAATAGCCTCCAATAACCCTTGTTGTCCTTGGCGGGCATGACGATTTACTAACAGCAGTGCACGGGGATTCATGGGCTTACCTTTTGTAGTTGAGATGTAAGGATTCTCCATGTCTTTCGACCTTGTTTGAATTTTACCCTCAAAACTTGATTAGGTGGCCATATCTGATTTTTGAAAATCGGGCGTTGCTGAATTGAGGTATGAAAACCAAAAAATCTATTTATCAAACTCTTACTCTCTGCGTCTCTGCGTGAAACAAATTCATACTTGTATTCAGCAACGCCGAAATCAGAATTCATGCTAAAAAGACGTTCAATGGTTAAGATGTTAGCAATAAATACACCCACACCTAGCGCCACAATTAAGTTCACAAATACTGTCAAGAGTAATACAGCATACATAAAGGCAACCAATCAAAGATGGTTATGCTTTGGTTGCGGTTGTCTGGATCGAGACAAGCTTAGTTGTCAATGAGTGACGCGGGCGAATAGGTGTTGAGATTATCTTGAATCACAATCAGCTTCTCTGCTTGGGCATCATCTAACTCGACTAACGTTTTGAGTAACGACCACCAAAAAACCGGGGTCATGCCCCGGCTTTTAAAGTCTGCGTCGTTTCCACTCAACAGCCATCTGGCCCACAGAAATGTCTTCCGTACAGTACCTCTGCTTCACAGATATAGATAATGCCCGCATAATCGGTGAAAAACTTGATTGCTACCTTATCTGCAATATCCTCGGCCATCTCCCGACTTTCGGTGAGTACCTCGAACTTCACATTAGAATCGGTGTCAGCAGTGCTGGGTTTACCCGTAGAGCGCACGTTGCGACTGCCTTTACCGCCAGTATCCACCACTGTATAACCAGTCGCCCCGCATTCATCAATGATCTTGGCGACCTTTTTCAGCAGAACCTTTTCCGTGACGATGACGAGCTTGTTGGCTTTTTTGGACATATTGCTTACCTCCTTACCTACGTAAATTGATATTATATACTGAGTTGCTTAGTCTGCGGGGTCAAGGGAGCGCCAACAGACCGCGACCCGTCTGGGATTAGCCGCCTATCGCCTGTGCCAGACCGATAAAGAACGGTATACACACGCCGATGGCAATTGGCGTACCGACGGCTGTGGACGCGCCTATATATGCCGATGGATTGGCTGAAGGGATACCGGCTCGCAATGTAGGAGGACCGGAGATGTCTGAACTAGAGGAAGCGATGACAGCCAGAACGACGACACCGCCCATGCTGAAGTTCATTGTGTAGTGGGCAATCATGCCGAGACCGAAGGCGATCAGCCCATGTATAAACGGTGCTATCACACTATACACAACATACCATTGAGCCACCTTACGCAGTTCGCCAATTCTTGACCAAGCTTCCATCCCCATGACCAGCATCAAGATCGAAAGCAAGCCGCGAAAGGCGGGATCGTAGAAGCTTTTATAGACACTTTCCGGCTGGGTGAACAGTCCAAGAGCCATTCCTAACAACATTGCCGATAAGGCAGGACCCCGGAGGCTTTCCTCGATGATCGGCCATATCTTGACCCGATTATCATCAGGATCTTTCTGCTGGCTGAGATACTCCTGCCTGGTGCTGGGATAATCACCAGCCGCAACGGGCTGCTTACTCAAAGACTCCTGCATGGCAGATTCGCCTGCTTCTTTAAGCTTCTTCTTGTTGAGGTAAATATTAGCCACAACAATCGCAGTTACGAGCGCCGGGATATCCATGAAGGGATAGAGTGCGCCAGTCCATGCTTCATAAGGAATTTTTTGTTCTTCCAGTACCGTCAGTCCGGCGGCCATGGTAGAACCGCTCACTGCACCAAACAACCCCCCAGTAGCGATCGCATCCACAGTTCTGACCTTGGGCAGCTTGGCCAATGTATAGCGGGCGATGAATACAACCCCAATACCTGTGACTACAGCAAACAATGCGGGTAACACCATATCCGCTAAGTTGGAATTACGGATGGCAATTCCACCGGTTAGACCGATTTTGGTGAGCAGCATGAAGACGATGATCGTACAAATTGACTCTGGAATTACCAATTCACTACCAAGGGCAGCAATGATCATCCCACCAATTAAAAAGGCCAGTGTTGGAGACTGCAACTGGGCAATAAAGTCCGTGATAAATAAGGACACAAAATCCACGAATACCTCCTTGTGACTCCTATGATTAGGAGCATTGAATGAATAAACTAAATGAGATTTAAAGAGCTAAAGAAAGTAAGAGTGAGGATCTTCACCCCTACAGCACAGGTTTTGAATGATGTGGGTTGAAGAATAAATTTTTACCGCCGACTGAAATTACAAGCATTTAGCCATATCAAAAAAACTATTTTCAACTGCCAAAAACTTGGTCGCTAATAATGCAACTATAATTATTTGGTAATAATAACCTTTGGTAACAAGTAAAAATTTTGTCACCCAGTTTATTATTAGTTAAAAATATTAATGTTGGCTAATTTCTGTTGATGGAATTTCCACAAGTTGGGCTGTCAAAATAAAAAGTAAAGAGTGTTTATTAACAGCCTTTGCAGTTTTATGTGGGGGGAAATGATATATTAATGTTGATCTAAATATTTGCTCTCAACATTTAAGTCTTATTAAAAATCGGTTGTCAAAATTCATCTGTAAATGCTCCTCAAGTAGTGCTTAACTGTTTTTTTCAAGCGAAGTACAGCAAGTACCGAAATATCTTGCTGGGCTGTGATTACGTTTGACAATTTACATGAATTGTGAATAGAGGTTCTACTCAAGGTGAAACCTTGGCTACCCTGGTACACAATCATGCAAAATTATCTGATTTTAGGTTTTTGACCTGAAACCTGGTTCAACTGTTTGATTACAAATAGCATACAGCCTTTGCAGTCTAAAAAATTAACCCAAAGGCACGATTTATTAAATAAATATTAGATACCTTATATAAGCAATTGCTTATATATCATTGAAAAATTGCCTGTGTTTGTCAATGTATAATATTTGATCTATGACAACTATTATTTATCTATGAGGTAAAAGGAAATAGATGAGAGAACGGATAATGACCAATTAGTAATTACCAGTTACCAGTCACAAAAAGAAGCTGTAGAAATTAAATTTTTCAAAAATAGTCTAGGCGAACTACAGTTCGCCCAATTTTGCTTAACCTACATCATCATGGGCGAAGCGGTTAAATAGGAAGTCTAACGCATAGTTACGGAGTTGATAATATTGGGGATCTTCCATAATTCTCGCTCTATCCCGTGGCCTACCAAATGGAATTTCCATCACTTCCCCAATTTTGGCATGAGGTCCATTAGTCATCATTACCAATTTGTCAGCCAAAAACAAAGCCTCATCAATATCATGGGTGATCATCAACACCGTACAGCGGTTTTCATTCCAAATTTTTAACAACTCCTCCTGTAACTCTTCCTTAGTGATGGCATCTAGCGCCCCAAAAGGTTCATCTAAAATCAACACCTTGGGACGAATAGCCAAAGCACGAGCAATAGAAACCCGTTGTCTCATCCCCCCGGACATTTGCATGGGTTTCTTCTCCATTGCATCAGACAGTCCCACCATAGCTAAATGTTCCCGAACAATAGAACGTTTTTCTGCTTCTGGTTTGGCAGGATAAACTGCATTTACAGCCAAATAGATATTTTCAAACGCAGTTCGCCAAGGTAAAAGCGCATAGTTTTGGAACACAACCATTCGATCTGGACCTGGTTTAGTAATAGGTTGTCCTT
>RDYJ01000112.1 GCA_004293145.1 Nostocales cyanobacterium
CCGGTGAGTGCTAATCAAGTGAAGGCTGTTGCGAAAAACTTTCGTTGTATTTTGCTCCACAGTCCAGAATAATCCTTATATTCTCTGCGATTTTTTTTCCAATTATTTTCGCAAGATGATCATGAAAATTTTCTATTAGGGGCAATTTTGATGAATATCAATCATTTTTGGATACCAGATTATTGGCTGAATAAGTAAAAGTTAAATTTAGTTTATTAAACATCTATATTCAACATATTATGAAATTTAGAGACTGGGCAGCTAGAGTAATGCTAATTTTTCTCATGATTGCAACTCTGATTTTAGCCCTTTTTATTGGTAGTTCCAGAAAACAGCCAAATAATATCAGCACTTCAAATCCAGATCCTACATTGTGGAATCAATATCCACAAGCCCTATTTCAGTCAGCACAAAAAACAGAGGAAGCGCAACCAGCTGTACCTAAGTTATCTAAATTACCTAATTTACTTAAACTGCCTAAATCACCTCAGTCTCCTGCAAAAATAAATCAAGTTATTACCAGATACTCCACGACTGCTGCTTTTGCTAAATATAAACCTAGTTTAGCATCGGCAACTATAAACCCTAGTAACTATGGTGAACGATACCCCAAAGATGTTAATGGTGTAATTGTCAATAATCAACCGATTATCGTCCTTCATGAAACCACTAACTCTGCTTCTAGTGCAGTTAATTTTTTTCAAACTAATAATGTTGATGAGGATGTACAAGCAAGTTATCATGTTTTAATTGCACTTGATGGTATGGTGATTTATTTAGTACCACCAGATAAACGGGCTTTTGGTGCTGGTAATTCAGTTTTTAATGGTGCTAATGGTGTGGAAACTGTGCAGACTAATCCCAATTTACCCCCATCTGTGAATAATTTTGCTTATCATGTTTCTTTAGAAACTCCTGCCGATGCTTGGGGAAAAAGAAATATCAAAGAACATAGCGGGTATACTGAGGCTCAATATAATTCTTTGGCTTGGTTAATTGCTCAAAGTCAAGTTCCTGATGACAGAATTACTACCCATCGTGCTGTAGATGTGGCCGCTGGAAAAGTTGATCCTTTAAGTTTTGATTTTGATAAATTTTTTAATAAATTGCATACTTTTCGGGAGTTAAAAAATTTTAGAACTGCGAAAAATTAAATCATCTAAAATGCACCCAGTTTAGCAGAATCTGAAAAAGGCAAATCTTACTAGAGCTAATCTCGATGGTGTAAATTTAAGAAGAGCAGACTTAACCGGCGCAAATATCTATGGTGCAACCTTTAAAAATGCTGACCTCACAGGTGCGATAATGCCAGATGGAGAAGTTTTTACAACAGATGTTGATTTAGACTTCTTTAAACCAGATGCACCCTTACCAAAAGAGATTGTTATGACTCGTAAAGTTATCCGTACCGATAAAGCACCTGCACCAGTTGGACCTTATAATCAAGCTATTCTTGCTTCTGGACAAATGCTGTTTGTAGCTGGACAAATAGCTATTGACCCCCGTTTGGGTGATGTTGTTTATACCGATGATGTCACCGAGCAAACGAAACAGGTGATGAGAAATATTGAAGCCATCTTGACAGAAGCCGGTGCTACTTTTAATGATGTGGTGAAAACAGGTGTATTTTTAGCTGATATGAATGATTTCGCTGCTGTGAATGCGGTTTATGCCAAATATTTTTCTGAAGATACAGCCCCTGCGCGTGCTTGTGTTGAGGTGTCGCGTTTACCTAAAAATGTGTTGGTAGAGATTGAGTGTATTGCTGTTATTGGTGGTTAAGGTAGTTGCAAATAAAAGCATATCCAAATCAATTCTTGTGGGACAGGCATCTTGCCTGTCACTGAGGTTGGGCGGGCAAGATGCCCACCCCACAAGATTTTATGGTTTACATTTTCTACTTACTGGGTTGTTCTGTAAGCTTGGTTAACACATCATTAGAACGTTCTACAAAGGATTTCATTCCTTCAGCATCAAAGCCTTTTTGAGATATCAACGCTAAATCATAAACGTGCTGACAAATCATTTTTGTTAACTGTTCTGAGGATGATTCACCATCACCTTGAATAATGCTACCTTGATTGATAGTTAAAAGGTTTTGAATCAAAGGATGGGCAGTATTTACTAACAAAATATGATCTTCGGGAAATTCTGCGTTTTGCTGCTGCATCATGGCGTTCATATCCCGCAGACGACGGAGAATTTCTGGTAACAATACCATTGCTGGTGGTGTTCCTTGAGGATCGTCTGATTTTAAGGCTTCGGTGCGAATGTTAACTTTTGGTTTGTTGAGTGATTTTTCAAATAATTCTTTGATAATTTCACTCTTGGTTTTGTTGGTTGTTGGATCTACAATTTCCCCGGATTTATCATCTAATAATGTGTTATCAAGGTCAGAATCTACCCGTGTAAATTTAACATCTTGATATTCTCTTTCCAAGAAGTTAATAAAGTGGGTATCAATGAAAGAGTCCATAAATAGGACTTCTAAACCTTGGTTTTTATGTAATGCAATGTATGTGGCTTGACTGGCTTCGTCGGTACAGTAAAAAACTTTATTTTCGTGGCGTTCTTTGTTGCGTTCTAAATATTCTTTGATCGTGGTATATGGTGTGCTGTAGGTGTTAGTTGGGTTGACATCTTGCCACACATCACTATCAGAAGATTGGACTTCGACTGCTGGTGTTTCTGCGGGTTTTGTTTCTAGTTTTGCGGTGCTGCGGAAGATAAGGATGTCTTCGACTTGTTTTTTAAATTTCTCGTCGTTGAGAACGCCAAATTTAACAAATGTGCCTAAATCTTTCCAAGCACTAATGTATTGTTCGCGGTCGTCGCGGTAGAGTTCTTTGAGTCTATCGCCGACTTTTTTAGCGATATAATCTCCTATTCTTTTAACGGTGCGATCGCCTTGTAAAGCACTGCGGGAAACGTTCAAAGGAATATCTGTACTATCAATTACACCCCGCATTGGTAGTAAAAATTGGGGGATAATTTCTTCACAGTTATCACTCACAAAAACCTGATTGCAGAATAACTTAATTTGTCCCTTTGTCACATCCACATCAGGCCGCATTTTGGGGAAATACATAATCCCGTTCATCATAAACGGATAATCAGTATTCAAATGCACCCATAACAAAGGTTCTTCTTGAAAAGGATAGAGATAGCGGTAAAATTCTAAATAATCTTCTTTGGTTAAATTACTAGAAGATTCACGCCAAGGCGCTTTTTGTTGATTCAATATTTCCCCATCTAATTTGATGGGTACTGGCATAAAATCGCAGTAGGTTTTGACTAGATTTTTGATTCTTGCGGCTTCTAAATATTCTTCTTCATCTGGCATTAAACTCAGGGTAATTGTAGTACCGCGAGTAGTGCGGAAAGACTCATCTAAGGTGAATGCTGGTGAACCGTCACAGGTCCAGTGAACAGCTTGAGAACCTTCTTTATAGGAGAGAGTATCAATTTCTACTTGTTTCGCCACCATGAAGGAGGAGTAAAAACCTAAACCAAAGTGTCCGATAATTGGTTGATCGGCTTTTCCTTCATATTTGTGAATAAATTCTTCTGCACTGGAAAAAGCAACTTGGTTAATGTATTTTTTGACTTCCTCTGCTGTCATGCCGATACCATTATCGGAGATGGAGAGGGTCTTTTTATCTTTATCAATGGCGATTTGAATTTCGTCTTCGCCAATTTCCCCATTATACTCGCCAGCGCGGGCTACCATTTTTAATTTTTGGATCGCATCTACAGCGTTGGATACCAGTTCCCGGAAGAAGATTTGGTGGTCTGAATATAGCGACTTCTTGATAATTGGGAAAATATTCTCAGTATGTATACTGATAGTGCCTTGTTCTAGCATAGTTATCCGTCTGTTTTACTTGCTTGCTGATAATTCTGAGAATCAATTTTCCGCGATCTATGTCTTTTTGGAGGTAAGGAATACCTCTAAATTATGATTCGGATTACACTACCATAGCGGGTTGGGGACTGGGAAGAAAAATTAAGTAACTTGTGGTGCGGGCATCTTGCCCGCTAGAATTATACAAACCAAATACACAACAGCTTAGTTGATTATTTCCAGGAATTATCCTGATTCAGACAATTATTCTTTAAGCATCCCATAACAATACATAAAAATACTTGCATGATGTACTTTTGACGCTTTGCCAAAATAAGACAATAAAGCTATTGACTTGCAATTTAATATATGTTATCATGAAATTGATAAGGAAGAACTATCTTCAAATCATCCTGTAAATCCTATAATCCTGGATATCCTGATTCAGACAATTATTCTTTAAGCATCCCATGACAATACATAAAAATACTTGCATGATGTACTTTTGACGCTTTGCTAAATTTAAGATGGAGTTTCAAAACTTACATCTTCATATACATCATTTAGAGAACATTGAAAATCTACACTGGCTAAATTTATATTTTCACCCTTTCTATAACTATAAAATACCCATTGTCCTTCTGAATTACGACGGAAAACATCGACATTGATTTTATTTTGACTGACTAACACATATTCTTGAAGTGATTCTAAATTACGATAGTCAGCAAACTTATCACCTCTATCAAAAGCTTCTGTAGTCGGAGATAAAACTTCGATAATTAAACAGGGATAACGTAAAAAGTTATTAAAGGCTTTATCTCTTTGATCACAACTAACAATTACATCAGGATAATAATAAATATCCATTGTTTCAATATGCGCTTTTGTGTCGGAAATATAAGCTTGACATCCACTTCCGCGCAGATGATTTCTTAACATTGAAGCAATATTGAGAGTAATAACTACATGAGTATTACTAGCACCAGCCATTGCATAAACTTGTCCCTGTCTGTATTCATGTTTAATAGAACTGGTTTCTTCTAATTCTAAATATTCTTCAGGGGAAATATAGTTATAACTAGGATTTGCAATCATTAAAAATACCCTCCGTCAATATATTAGGTAATGCAATATAATCTTGTGGGGTTAATTATTCTATTCACCCCCACAAGCCGTATAAACTTACACTTCTGAAGATGCTTCTAATAACTTTACATTCTTTTTCCCTGCTGATACTTTAACTGGTGCTTTTTTAGTGAAAGTTAACCCATGCTCACCTTTATCAATGATAATTGTATCACCAGAAATAAAGGTATTTTCTAATAACTTGGTAGCGAGGGGGTTTTCGACTTCGCGCTGAATTGACCTTTTGAGCGGACGTGCGCCATAAACTGGATCATATCCGGCTTCAACAAGATGGTCACAAGCAGTTTGGGATATCTCAAAGGAGATTTTTTGTTCTTGCAGGAGTTTTTCCACCCGTTTCAGTTGAATACGGATAATATGCCGCATTTCTGAACGACTGAGGGTGTGGAAGAGAATTAGATCATCAACTCGGTTGAGAAATTCAGGACGGAAGTGCGATCGCAAACCTTCCATTACCTTATTTCGCATCATATCATACTTTGAGTCATCACCAGAAACATCCAAAATATGTTCACTGCCGATGTTGCTAGTCATGACTATGACGGTATTTCGGAAATCTACCGCCCGTCCTTGGGAGTCAGTAACTCTACCATCATCTAAGACTTGCAAAAGAATATTAAACACATCTGGATGGGCTTTTTCTACTTCATCCAATAACACCACAGAATAAGGATGGCGGCGAATAGCTTCGGAAAGTTGACCACCTTCTTCATAACCGATGTATCCAGGAGGCGCACCCACTAAGCGGGAAACGGAGTGTTTTTCCATGTACTCGGACATATCTAACCGCACCAAAGCGTCATCTGAATCAAAGAGAAATTGAGCTAAAGCGCGGGCGAGTTCGGTTTTACCTACGCCTGTTGGTCCCATAAACAAAAATGAACCAATAGGACGGGAGGGGTCTTTCATCCCTGCACGGGCGCGACGAATAGCCGCAGAAACGGCGGAAACGGCTTCTTCTTGACCGATCACCCTTTCGTGTAAATGACTTTCTAATTTCAGTAATTTCTGCCGTTCTGACTCTAGAAGACGGTTAACTGGTATACCTGTCCATTTGGCGACTATTTCGGCAATATCGGCTTCGGTGACTTGTTCCCGCAGCAGGGTAGAACCTTGGCTTTGAATTTCTAGGAGTTTGGCTTCTTTAACTTCCCGTTCTCTCTGCACTCCTTCCAATTTGCCATACTTCAATTGAGCAGCTTTATTTAGATCATAATCTCTTTCAGCTTGTTCAATTTGCACCCTTAAAGCATCTTCTTCTTTTTTTAAAGTGCTGATAGCTTCTAATAACTGCTTTTCACCTTGCCATTGCTCATTAAATATTTGCTGTTTAACGGTTAAAGTGGCAATTTCTTCTTGAATACGTTCTAATCTTTCTCTGGTTGGGGAAATACTCTGTTCTTCTCCAGATAATGATAGCTTTTCCATTTCTAGCTGCATCAAACGTCTATCAATGGTTTCTAACTCATCCGGTTTGGAGGTAATTTCCATTTTCAACTTAGCTGCGGCTTCATCAACTAAATCAATGGCTTTGTCTGGTAGAAACCGATCAGCAATGTAACGCGCTGATAAAGTTGCTGCTGCTACTAAAGCAGAATCGGATATTTTGACATTATGATGCACTTCATAACGTTCTTTTAAACCCCGTAAAATCGAAATAGTGTTTTCTACGGTTGGTTGGTCTACATATACTTGTTGAAATCTTCTTTCTAAAGCTGCATCTTTTTCAATGAATTTGCGATATTCATCTAAGGTGGTTGCACCAATACAACGTAATTCACCACGTGCCAACATGGGTTTAAGTAAATTACCTGCATCCATTGATCCTTGTTGGTTTGAACCTGCGCCAACAACGGTATGCAGTTCATCAATGAATAAAACTACCTGCCCGTTGGATTCCGTAACTTCCCGGAGGACATTTTTTAAACGGTCTTCAAATTCACCACGGTATTTTGCACCAGCAATTAAACTACCAATGTCTAAAGATATTAATTGACGGTTTTTCAGAGATTCAGGAACGTCACCGTTAACCATTCTTTGAGCTAAAGCTTCTGCGATCGCAGTTTTACCAACTCCCGGCTCACCAATCAAAACAGGGTTATTTTTGCTACGACGAGACAAAACTTGAATTACTCGCCTAATTTCATCATCACGCCCTATAACCGGATCTAATTTTCCTGCTTTCGCTTGTTCTGTTAAATCTCTACCAAAACGTTTTAAGGCTGGTTCATTGATATCCGCAGATTCTTTTTCTCCTGCTTTTGCAGTAACCTTTTGGGTAACGCGAACAGTTTTAACAGCAGTTTCTAACTTAGCAATATCGACATTTAAGCCTTTACATATACGTCTACCAATGCGTTCATCTTCCGCAAAAGCTAGGAGAATATGTCCTTCCGAGATTTCCGCATCTTTGATTCTACTGCGAATTTCCTCGGCTCTATCCAGCAGCAAATCTAAATTGCGTCCTAGATACAGCTGATCACTTTTACCTATTTTGGGTTGACGTTTTGTATAAGCTTCTAATTGCTCTTGCAAACGAATTGGATCAATTTCAGCACGAACTAAAACTCCCGTGGCCACGCTACTAGATTCTTCTAAAAGCGCCAAAATTAAATGTTCAACTTCTAATTGTTGTTGTTGATAAGCACGGACTATATCCTGAGATTTTATCACTGCTTCCCAGGCTGTATCAGTAAATTTATTCGGATCTGTAGGCTGCATTTTTAAGATTTTAGATTTTAGATTTGTAATTTTAAGTTATAAATTGGTGATTGAGAAAGAATAACACCTATTTGTGGGGAAATTTGGCAGTTTTATCAGCACAAACTGATTGATGCAAATAACCGGGATGAGGTTTTGGTGGGACAAAGCCCACCCTACTCTAAGATAAGATAATTCAGGCTAGAATTACTGACTTGCCTTCTGTGCCGGAGATTTTTCTGCGGCTGTTGTACCGTGAGTAGTCAATTGAATCAATTCCACTTTATAGCCATCGGGGGTTGAGTCGATGAGGGATATTATTCCCCGCACCTCTGCTGTTAGATCCGGACGTGCCATTTTCACGGCATCCGGCTCCCGATGTTCTTAGCTTGCGCTTTTGCTGATATGGATATAATCGTGGCAGCTTTTGTGAATAGCTAGAAGGTTTTTAGTTTTCCAGTTTTGGTGGTTGTCATCAACATGATGAAGATGTACCAACTCATCACTAAGCATTTTTAAACCACAATGTCCACATCTATGGTTTTGCCGTTTAAAGGCTTTAGAGGTATTTTTGTCGTATAACTAACGGACTGTTGCGTTCACTCCCATAGGTTAAATCTCCGTCGTAGGGTGATTTCTCTCCTGTGACATTGATGTATTTGTTTTCGGAGTAGGGAACTTGTGGGAATGCCTTTTTTAGTAATTGTTTACAGGTATGGCAATTCTGTTTAGTTTCGGAGTTGAATACCTTGAATGCTCTGTGTTCGATGTGCCATAGAGAGAATCTCGACCCATCCATCTTGCAGAAGCGGTGGTAATTCCTCCAACCTCTAACTACCGGGGCTAATTTCTCAGCCTTTGTGGTAGCACCATAATTCGAGTTATTGACGATAGCTTTGACTTTCTTGCGAAAAGCTTTGTAGTTGTCCACTGAAGGGACGCATTTAAACTTGCCGTTGTTCTGGACTTTGAAGTTCCAGCCGAGAAAATCAAAACCATCTGTCGCGGCGGTAACGAGTGTCTTTTTCTCGCTTACCTTCATTCCCCGCTCTGCTAAGAAATGACTAATTTTGTCAAGTATAACGGTAGCATCGTCTTGCGGTCTGAGTATTATCACCATGTCATCTGCGTAGCGGACAGATGGTTCGATAATACTTTCTGCCGAGGTTTTGTCAGTAATTCTTTTATTAGAATCCCGGTGGTATCTATGAATACTTTCAATCCCGTTTAAGGCGATGTTAGCTAAGAGTGGACTTACCACCCCACCTTGGGGAGTTCCAAGTTCTGGAAATTCTGGGTTGACTCCGGCTTTGAGACATCGGAAAATTCCCTGTTTTATACTCAAAGGCGCGATGAGTCTGTCCATGATGGCGGTGTGGTTGATCCTGTCAAAGCATTTTTCGATATCGAGTTCTATGACTCTTTGATCTATTCCATTAGCTTGAGAGTTGAGACTGTTGAACAATTGTCTCTGAGCGTCGTGCGCCGAGCGTCCCGTTCTGAATCCGTAACTTCTAGCATGGAAAGTTGCTTCGTGTGCTGGTTCTAATGCGTACTTAACAAGACATTGATACGCCCTGTCCGCAATAGTGGGGACTTTGAGAATCCGGGTTTTACCATCCTTTTTGGGAATGGGTATTTCACGTAATCCCTGGTGTTTCCAGTTATTAGCTTCGGTTCTAAGTTTTTCACTTAGTTCAAACCTTTGCTCAAATGTGAGCGCGGTTTGACCGTCGATTCCCGCTGTCTTTTGACCAGCATTTAGCTGTGTTACTTGACGGATAGCCAGTAATCTTGCTGCGGTGGATTTCAGAATCAGCTTTTGTAGAGACTTCGCTTTCCGCTTGTCGCCAACTTGAACAGCTTTATACACTCGTCTTTGTAGGCGGAATAGGTTACGGCTCAATTGCTTCCAAGGTAACGTCTTCCAAGATTCACTAGAGTTGTCTCTGTGTCTAATCATGCTCTGCGCCAATCTGTGTACTCTGAACACCTCAGACCAATTACGGTCTGTCCTACCCGAACTGAAGGAATTCCGCTGCTCGTCCAGCCTACATAGGGTTCGACCGCCCTTAGACCTTCAATCCGTTTTTATTCGTTCCCTCGGTTGATGATTAGTTCCGTTAGGTGTAGCCACTTCAACCATTGGAATCCCCGGACTCTTGCCGCTATTGAAGACAGGATGCGGCGGGATTTATCTCCAATCAAGTCAGGCTTTTGATGTTGTGTCCTGCTTTTTGCTAGGTTGCTTTTCTAGGCTATATTTCACCGTAGGAACTCCCCGTTAGCACCAGTGTCATCCCACAACGGATGTCTGATTATGCCCTGTTCCCAGCTTCGACCTCCCGAAACCGAGTCGGGTCATCGTGGGCAGATAGGGAGTCATACCTGAGTCTGGTAGATGGGACTTTCACCCATATCAGACCGAGAGTTCAACCTTTCTCTATTGCTAGATGGGGTTGGTTAGCTTATGTACGGACTGATTACCGTGATTCACCTAACAACGAATCGCACATCTTCGACAAAAGCTATCACTGTTGAACCGTGTTTCATTGGACCTGGTTCACGGACTACTTTACCGCCACGGTTTCTAATTTCCTCACAAGTGGCGTAAATGTCATCTACTCCCAGTGCAATATGACCATAAGCCGTACCCAAATCATACGTTTCTACGCCCCAGTTATGGGTTAATTCTAGCACTGTGTGGTCGCTTTCATCCCCATAACCCACAAAAGCAAGGGTAAATTCTCCACCTGGGTAATCTTTACGGCGGAGTAATTTCATTCCCAGGATATCGCAGTAAAATTGCAAGGAATCCTCTAGGTTGCCTACCCGCAACATGGTGTGTAGTAATCGCATATTTAACCTTTTGTTTAACTATTATAGTTTATATCTCATCAGCATCAGTCCATGTTTTTTAGATATGTTTTTTAGATATTCAGAGAAGCCAAAAATCTGATTGTTAGTAACAGTCATAATTAACTCCCTATCTTCATCGCTGATCTTAGTGTTAATCTCTATATTTTTAAGTTTTAATAATTTCTCTAAGTATTGTTTCGCAAATTGATCACCTGCTTCTCTAGTCATACAAATCCATCATTAGGGACTTCCAGGAAATAAATTATCCAATCTTGTGGGATGGGCTTCTAGCCCGTCCGGGTTTAAGGGCAGGCTGTCCGGCCGACCCCACAAGAATTAATTGAATATTTTTTTATTTGGAAGTCCCTTATATCCTGATTCAAACAACTTCTATTTCTTCACCTTGAAACTGATGATCATCATCCAGACAAAAGCTATTTAATTCATCAGCTTTATCATTTTCAACTGAAACTATCACATAAGAGTATTCTGGCCAAGCATAGAGTCTATCCCATTCTGAAGGTATAGCGGGATAATCAGGATGGGAATGAAAAATACCAATGATGTTTAAATTGCGGTTTCTCGCTGCTTTTTGCGTTTGGAACATGACTTGGGGAGCGATCGCATATCTTCTTCTGGTATTATGTTCTTCTTGGTTTTTTGTAAAATTCCCTTTTTCTGTATTCCAGACGTTTTCCGTGGGGATGACTTCTACTGCTGTTTTGCATTCACTATTTATATAGCCTAATATTATTCCACAGCATTCGTCTGGATAGGTTTTTTCAGCGTGGTTTTTGATAATTTCTAGATCATTAGTTTTTAGTTTGAGATTCATATTTTTTTACAGCACCTAGATCCCCGAATTATAACATCAATTTAAGAACTGAATTTTACCATTATCAAGATCGTAAAAAGCCCCAACAATTCTTAATCTCCCATTGCTGATTAATTTAGTTAAAACTGCTGAATTATTTTGTAACTTTTCAATCTGAAATTGAATATTTCTAATTACAGCATTTTCATCATCATTAGTTTCACTTGTTCTCTGTTGGTTTTGATTTAAAGTCGGTTTAATCCCATCAACAACAGTACCAATGTTTCCCGGTACTGGTTCATTTTTCATTGCTGCTGCAACTGCACCGCATCTTTCATGACCTAGAACTACAATTATTTGTGTACCCAAAGCGGTGGTAGCATATTCTAAACTGCCAATAGCTTCATTACTAGCAATATTACCAGCTACACGCACAACAAATAAATCTCCTAATCCTTGATCAAAAATTATTTCTGGTGGTACGCGAGAATCTGCACAGCCTAATATTGCTGCATAAGGATATTGTGTTTTAGCGACAGATTGTAAACGTCTTTTTGATTGGTTGGGATATTGACGATTTTGATTGCTAAATCTTCTATTTCCCTCTACTAATCTTCTTTGGGCTTCATTTGCACTGACTGGGTTAGGATTAGGATTAATATCAGGAATTGTGATTTCTGCTCGATTGTTAATGATGCCATTGCAGGCAGTAATACCACCAATACTTAAGGTAGTTAAACCTGCGAATTTTAAGAAGTGACGACGACCTACAAACCCGTTAATTCTACTCATAAGTCTACCTGACAACTTCTCTATAGTTGCTAGGAAGATATCAGACTTGAGTATGATGTAAGAGTACCTAACTACACTGTTTAAAGGTTATTTAATCTTTTGCTTGTCGTCTTTATCTAAAAATATAAATCCCTTTCTGTAATATTAGGAATCAACTACTCAATGCTGATTTATAAGCTTTAACTAGCAAATCAATCCCAGTAATTGCAGTACCAACTACAACTGCATCTGCACCTAAAGCCAATGCTTTTTTTGCCTGTTCTGGTGAAGAAATACCACCTTCACAAATTATGAACGTATCTAATTTTTCGACTATTTCGATGAGAAGTTCCCAACCAGGAGGTGTAAAATTTTTAGTTTCCGCAGTGTAGCCAAAAAGAGTAGTACCGACAATATCAGCACCAGCATCAATAGCTAATTTGGCAGATGTAAATGTATCAACGTCTGCCATCACTGGTTTACCGAGTTCTTGATGAATACGACTAATAATATCAGCCAATTGTTCATCACCAGGACGATTTCTAGTAGTTGCATCTATAGCAATAATATCTGCTCCTGCTTCAGCAACTGCGACAGCATGATGAAACTGGGGAGTAATGTATACGTCAGAACCGGATATAACTTGCTTCCATAATCCAATAATTGGCACTTGTACTTTTTCCCGCACAGATTTGATATGATTAGAAGTATCAATTCGCACGGCTACCGCACCATTATTAACAGATGCTTGTGCCATTGCCGCAATTACCATTGGATTATGTAATGGTGAATCTACAGGTGCTTGACAGGAAACAATTAAACCTTTTTGTAAATTAATCATTTTTGATTTTTGATTTTTGATTTTTGATTTTTAGTATTTGATCATCTACCAATTTATCAAACATTCTGACTCCTGACTCCTGACTCCTTCTTCAATTGTTTTGGTATCCAAACAGTAAAAATTGAACCGATGCCTACAGTTGATTCTACTTCAATTCGACCCCGATGAAGTTCTACAAGTTGTTTAGTTAAAGCCAAACCAACTCCTGTACCTTCATAGCGACGGCGATAGGGTGTATCAAGTTGTTGAAATTTTTCAAATAGTAATGGTAGTTTTTCTTCTGGAATACCAATTCCTGTATCTTCTATTTGAAATATGGCGGTATTTTCTTCTACCCACAGACGTAAAGTAACAGTACCGCTTTCTGGAGTGAATTTGATCGCATTAGTTAATAAATTCCAGAGAATTTGTTCTATTCTGCCAGAATCGGCGGTAAAAATATCGCTAGTAGGATTAATTTGTAAATCTAGTTTCAGGGTGACTTTTTCGCTGGTTGCTTTTTCTAATAGGCAGTCTAATATATTTTCTGCTGTCTTGACTAAAGAAAATTCAGAAATATTTAATACTGTTTTACCAGCCTCAATCTGGGATAAATCAAGGATGTCATTAATCATTTCTAATAGATGTTCTCCACTGTCATGAATAGTTTGTAAATAATCCCGTTGTCGTTGACTCAACTCACCTAAAGGCCAACGTAATAATGTAGAAGACATCCCGATTACATAAGTTAAAGGTGTAAGTAATTCATGACTGATAGTAGCAAGAAATTCACTTCTCAGACGATTAGCGGCTTCAGCGGCTAAGAGTGCTTCTCGCAGTGCCATTGTCCGTTCAATCACTCGTTGTTCTAGAGTTTGTTTTTCTTGAGTCAGAATTCGTGTAGCTTCTCGTAAAGATCCCATTAACTCATATTGATGAATAGCTATGGCTAACTGTTCAGCAATTGAAGATAACAAGCTTTTTTCACTTTCAGTCCAATTGCGAGTAGTCTGACATTGATGAGCAATTAATAAACCCCAAAGTTTATCTTCAAAAATAATTGGTGCTGCCAACTTTGATTTAACTTGGCTTGTCCTTAAAAAATTCAATAAACAATCTTCTAGAATATAGGTTTTTTCTACATCATCCACAGCTAAAATAAAGCCTTGATGATACTTTTCCCAAGAACGAGAATTTCGATTTAGACAATCTTTTTCTTGGTAATTCAAGACAGAGCGAAGGGAATTTGTAGCGAGTGATTCATAGACAATACAACCTCCCTGGTGTTGACCATCTGGTGCTAGTAATTGGTTATTAACTGCGATATCATCTGGAGATTGATCGTTAATTAATGTGTTTTGAGTTTTGACTTCAGAGGATACAAATTTATAGATTACTAATCTATCTAATTCTAAAAACTCACGTACTTGTGTAATTGCCGTGGCCATAATTACTGGCAAATCTAGGCTTTTACGGATTTGGGTTGTTACCTGATTTAATAGTCGTTCTTGGGCAATCTGTTTTGTGAGAGCATCTTCCACCGCTTGATAAATAAAACCATCGGTCGGCCTAGAAATTGTCAGTGTTTGTGCATCATTATTAACAATTGGGAGGAGATATTCTAATAACAATAGAGTAAATTGACTTTGCCGTGTAGCATCATTGGCAGAAATAATTTGCTGATATTGGGCGATATTTTGATAAGTGTAGGAATTACACTCAAACAAATTGTTTAATTTGGAGATAAAAACAGCGATCGCTTCTGAATTAAATGTCAAACTAGCATGGAGGGAATCTAAAATAATTCCTTCTTTTCCTACTCCTATGTTGCCTAAAAGCAACGCACTAAATTGCCTAGAAACCAGCAGCGTAAACCGTTGTCGCTGCCACTCGACGGGAATTATAATCTGTGCCAGCAAATCTTCTGTCAGTATTAAAGCAGAATTGCCTATTGCTTGAGCCATCTGCTGCAACAATTCCCCAAGCCGATTAAATACAATCAAAGGCAAGGTACGAGAAAAGCTCAAATCGGGAGAACTCAGCATTTTCAAAATTCTAATGAGATGGGCTGAATGCCTAAGTAAGTAGGTCGGCGTTAAAAATTGTCGTGATGACAAGGCAGCTATGCTGGAGGCAGCTATGCTGGAGGGAAGAGGTTTTTAGGCAACTTTACATTTCGTTACATACTTCTGTTTTTTTGCGTCTTTCTAGTTATGGCAATAGGTAATTTACAAAGGGCAACGATCAGTTAAAATCCTTTTTGCTTGCCGTAGCCTGTCTGTAGGATTTATGGGTTCCCTTTTTCCTGGTTTTTTGTGATTGTGTACTAACCAAAAGCTTAAGGTAGTAATAAAGAATTATGCATCGTATAAGTGCCACACCAGGCGGTTGGAATCAGTCAGAAGGTTTGATTTTTCTAGAACAAACGCCAGCCCCTTTCGTTTTTATTACTGCTGCTGATACCGATATTCAAACTCTAGCAGCAACAGTTCCCAAATTACCTGCACAATTTCCTGCCTTAAGAGTTGCCAACTTGCTGCAATTACAACAACAAATAAGTATTGATGCTTATGGCGAACAAGTGTTAGAACTTGCTCAGGTAATTGTTTTGCGCCTATTAGGAGGAAGTTCCTATTGGGCTTATGGTTTAGAAGTGGTGCAGGAAATTGTACAACGTCAAGGAACAACTTTAATTGTAATGCCAGGAGACGACGCTCTTGATCTTGATTTAATCTCCAAATCTACTCTTTCGACCGAATTTGTTCAGCAAATATGGCAATACTTTAGAGAAGGTGGTATAGAAAATTTCCTTAACGCTCTCCAGTATATTACTGACCTTTCCCTGTTTACCACATTCAACCCCCCACCACCGCAAGCTGTTCCACGTGTGGGGAGATGGGGAGCAGAGGAGCAGAGGAGCAGAGGAGAAAATTATTTCCCAATCCCCAGTCCCCAATCCCCCAAAGTAGGTATTTTATTCTACCGCGCTCATTATTTGGCGGGAAATACTAAAGTGATTGATGCTTTATGTGCTGCGTTGGTAGAGCAGAATTTACAACCCGTGCCAGTTTTTGTGTCTTCTTTACGTGAACCTGGTGTCAGTAATGAGTTAATGAAGTTTTTCCAGCCGCCAGACTCCGAGCATATTAGCCTGTTACTGAATACTACCAGTTTTTCCTTAGCGCGGTTGGAAACGGAAACACCCCAAATTGAACTTTGGGAAAAATTAGATGTACCTGTTTTGCAGGTGATTCTTTGTGCTAGTTCAGTTGAGCAGTGGGAGTCACAGCTACAAGGTTTGACTCCCCGTGATATGGCGATGAATGTGGTGTTACCAGAGGTAGACGGGCGCATTATTAGTAGGGCTGTGTCTTTTAAAACCTTACAGACTCGCAATAATGATTTAGAAACAGATGTGGTAGTTTATGAACCAGTGAGCGATCGCATTGAATTTGTTGCCCAACTGGCTGCAAATTGGGTACGATTACGCCATAAATCACCCCAAGAACGCCGCATAGCCTTAATTTTAGCAAATTACCCCAACACTAATGGTCGCCTGGCTAATGGCGTAGGACTGGACACTCCCGCTAGTTGTGTGGAAATTCTTAAAGCTTTACGGTTGGCTGGTTATGAGGTGGGTGATATACCTGCTGATGGTGATGAGTTAATCCAAATGTTAACTGCTGGTGTGACAAATGACCCAGAAGGCAAAGATTGGAAACCATCAAATCAAAGTCTTTCTGTGGAAGAATATCACGAGTATTTTGTTACTTTGCCAGCAGAAGTACAACAACAAATTATTAAAAGATGGGGCGCTCACACTGATGGAAACACAAATATACAGATAGGTAATTCTTTCTCCCCTGTTCCCCTGCTCCCCTGCTCCCCTGCCTTTCCCATTGCCGGTATTCAATTTGGTAA
>RDYJ01000113.1 GCA_004293145.1 Nostocales cyanobacterium
GCTAGGGACAATTCCGGTAAAACTCCTTTACATACTGCGGTTATCGCCGAAGATTACTATACTCTAGATTTTATCGAATTTTTGCTGATGAAAAAAGCTAAACTCAATTTGCGAGATCATGAGGGGAAAACAGCATTACAACTTGCTTTAACAAAAGGCGATCGCTCGATGATTCAACTGCTGAAACGCTATGGCGGTAAAGTTTGAAAAAAGTCAGGGCTGAGAAGTCCAGGTTTCAAAAGCATATTCAGATATGTGGGAATATCTGGACGTAAATTCTCACTAATCGCCAATTTTGACTCTTGACTCTCGACTCTTGTGAAAAAATTTCAGATTCTCAATCCCTTATATATCAAGCTTCCCTATAATAATTGAAGAAGTGCAACAAAATAAAACATCAAGTACAACTCCAACCCTGCTATCCTGACAAGCTGAAATTTAGCAGATGCGGAAAATCGTATCTGGTTAGCATCTTAGCGGTTCAATACAAATTCTTGACAACGGGAGAACACCACATCTATGAGTAGAATAGAAACCCGCACTGAACCAATGGTGCTAAATATGGGTCCTCACCACCCTTCAATGCACGGGGTTCTGCGGCTAATTATGACATTGGATGGTGAGGATGTCGTTGACTGTGAACCAGTCATAGGCTATCTACACCGAGGAATGGAGAAAATCGCCGAAAACCGTACCACAATCATGTATGTCCCCTACGTGAGCCGTTGGGACTACGCTGCGGGGATGTTTAACGAAGCGGTTACAGTCAACGCCCCGGAAAAACTAGCAGGTATCGCAGTTCCCAAACGCGCTAGTTACATCCGCGTCATCATGCTGGAACTCAACCGCATCGCTAACCACCTATTATGGTTTGGTCCTTTCCTTGCGGACGTTGGCGCTCAAACTCCCTTCTTCTACCAATTCCGGGAACGGGAAATGATTTATGACCTGTGGGAAGCGGCCACAGGTTATCGGATGGTAAACAACAACTATTTCCGTGTGGGTGGTGTAGCTGTTGATTTACCCTATGGTTGGGTAGATAAGTGTCTAGAGTTCTGTGAATACTTCTTACCCAAGGTTGATGAGTATGAACGCTTAGTTACCAATAACCCTATTTTCCGCCGTCGGATTGAAGGTATAGGTACAATTACCCGTGAAGAAGCCCTTAACTGGGGTCTTTCTGGTCCAATGTTACGCGGTTCTGGTGTGAAGTGGGACTTGCGGAAAGTTGACCACTACGAATGTTACGATGATTTTGACTGGGACGTACAGTGGGAAACCGCCGGCGATTGTCTTGCTCGTTACATGGTGCGGATGCGGGAAATGCGCGAATCCGTGAAAATCATTAAACAAGCTATCAAAGGTTTACCTGGTGGACCTTATGAAAACCTGGAAGCCAAGCGGTTAATGGCTGGACCCAAATCAGAATGGGATGCTTTTGATTATCAGTACATTGGTAAGAAAGTTTCACCTACCTTTAAGATTCCTAAAGGTGAAATTTATTCCCGTGTTGAAAGCGGTAAAGGTGAACTGGGTATTTACCTAGTCGGTGAAAATAACGTCTTCCCCTGGCGTTGGAAAATTCGCCCCGCAGACTTTAATAACCTGCAAATTCTGCCTAGTTTGTTACGAGGTATGAAGGTGGCAGATATTGTGGTGATTCTCGGCAGTATTGACGTAATCATGGGATCTGTTGATAGATAATTATCCCTAAAAAGTCTTGTCTTGTTATGTAAAGACACGATAAAACACGTCCCTGTAACTATTCAGATCCCCGATTTCTTTGAAAAGTCGGGGATCTTGTTTTATTCTGATCAAAAGTTTATGTAAATTTATTTTACATTTTCCAAAGTAAAATTTATTTATTTAAATTGAAGTTAACTTTAAAAAAAATAAAAAAAATTTTTTGAAGTTTAATTTTTCGCAAATTTTCTCTCAGTAAAAAAATTTATCTTGCTCCAAATCCTTTAATCAAAAGATAATTATTTCCTCAAAAATGTCTGATAAGTTATGATATAAATCAACAAAATTTTGATGTACATTTTATATGAAACAGGTGAAAATTAATTCTCAACCTCAATCTAAAAATATTCTAAATCAACATCATAATCAACGGATTGATAAGGGTTTACAAACACTGCTTGAACGTCTGGTCAGCAAAATAGGTCGAGATAAGTTAATCCGAAAAACTATATTTGACATTAGAGAAGCACTACAGGTTGATCGGGTAGTTCTGTATTACTTCTACGAGGAATGGCAGGGTCAAGTAACTTTTGAATCTTTAAGTTCACAGAAATTGTCAATTCTAGGTTCAACGGGAGCAAATGATTGTTTTAGTCATGAATATGCAGCTATGTATTTAGCCGGCAGGATCAAAGCGATCGCTGATATAGAATTAGAAACCATCCAAGCTTGTCATCAGGATTTTCTACGTAGTATCCAGGTTCGTGCTAATTTAGTCGTACCAATTATCATCCCCAGAGGTTTATGGGGGTTGCTCGTAGCCCATCAATGCCAAAACTCTCGTGTATGGTCACAAGCAGATATTGAAATCATGAAAACCGGGGCGCAAATCCTAGCAACAGACTCTAATATTTTAGGTAGTTAAGTTGTTAGTTTTTAATTGTTTATGGATTCTCACCCCGCACTCTGTCAAGCCATAGCTAGTCGTATAGCTGCAAGTCCTCAAAAACGGATCACTTTTGCTGAATACATGGACATGGTGCTATATCACCCAGAACAAGGATATTATGCCAGTGATGCTGTGAAAATTGGGTTTCGGGGTGGCGATTTTTTTACATCTGTCAGTTTAGGGGCTGACTTTGGCGAATTACTAGCAGGACAATTTTTACAGATGTGGGAGATTTTAGGGCAACCACAGCCTTTTCATCTCGTAGAAATGGGAGCAGGTCAGGGAATTTTAGCATCTCATATTCTCAACTACTTCAAACTACATCACCCAGATTTTTTTACTGCCCTAGAATACATCATTGTGGAAAAGTCCCCTTTTCTTAAACAGGAACAACAACAACGTTTACAGGAGTTTGCTGTCAGGTGGTGTAATTTGCCGGAAATAGCCCCAAACTCCATCACAGGCTGCTTTTTTTCTAATGAGTTAGTAGATGCCTTTCCCGTGCATCAGTTCACAGTAGAAGCGGGAAAATTGCAGGAAATTTATGTCACTCTTCAGGAAGATGGGGAAAATAGTATTCCTGATCCTTCATTTATAGAAGTAGTGGGGGAAGCATCTACACCGCAGTTAGCAGAATATTTGCAATTAGTGGGAATTGATATAAGCCAAAGTGCCTATGATGACGGTTATCGCAGTGAAATTAATTTAGCAGCTCTTGACTGGTTGGGTATAGTGGCAGACTGCTTGCAACGCGGCTATGTGTTAACAATTGATTATGGCTACCCTGCCAGCCGTTATTATCACCCCAGGCGATCGCAAGGAACTCTACAGTGCTACTACCATCACCGTCATCATGATCATCCTTACATCAATATTGGGCAACAAGATATCACTGCCCATGTTGACTTCACAGCTTTAGAAATATGGGGTGACAAATACGGTTTAAATCAAGTGGGTTGGACACAACAAGGTTTATTTTTGATGGCATTGGGTTTAGGACAACGAATAGCAGCCCTTTCCTATCAAGAACAATCCATATCACAGCTATTACAACGCCGGGAGGCATTACACCAACTGATTTCGCCGGAGGGACTGGGTAACTTTGGGGTTCTAGTGCAAAGCAAGGGATTGACAGAGACACAAAGCAAGCAATCACTCCAAGGATTAACCATACCAGAGTAGAGGTCAAGGTAAAAGGTTAAAACTATATATCAGAATCCTGTATCAGTCTTTCTTAGACTAGCATAACAGTGATTACTTTCAAGTTAAAAACCTTGGGAAAGCAATAACTATGACTGCTCATGACCTGATTGTGTTAGTAACTCTACTTAGCCCCGGACTCTTACTTTCAGTTGTAATTATGGCAACTTTTGCCGCAGGTGGCTAATTGGGGAGGTGGGGTGATGGGGTGATGGGGTGATGAGGTGATGGGGTGATGGGGTGAATAATTTACTACCTATTCCCTATTCCCTATTCCCTATTCCCTATTTCCTATTCCCTATTCCCTTTTTTACCAATGACCAATGACCAATAACCAATGACTAAGGAAAGTGAAACATGAAGGTGGCATTTCTGGGAACTGGATTGATGGGACTACCGATGGCTCAAAGGTTATTAGCTGCAAATATAGAGCTAATTGCTTACAACCGCACCCCAGAAAAATTAGCACCACTACAAGCAGCAGGGGCAGAAATTGCCACAAAACCGCGTCAAGCAATTCGTTCTGCTGACTGTATCATTCTCATGCTATCCAACGCCGCAGCTATTTATCATGTCTTGCTTACAGATACTTCTTGGCATACTTTATCAGGACGCAGCATCATTCAAATGGGGACAATTACGCCCCTAGAAAGCCAAGAAATCAGAGATGCGGTAGTTGCAGCAGGTGGTGAATATATAGAAGCGCCCGTACTCGGTAGTATTCCAGAAGCGGAAACTGGCAAATTAATTGTCATGGTAGGTGGGGAACAAGAACAGTATCAACGCCATCTCAAATTACTGCAACATTTTGGCACTGATCCTGTACACATAGGTCCTGTTGGATCTGCATCATCCCTGACTCTAGCACTCAATCAACTCATTGCATCCCTCACTACTAGCTTTGCGCTGAGTCTGGCTTTTGTCCAGTTGCAAGGTATTGATGTAGAATTATTTATGCGAATCCTGCGTGATAGTAAACTTTATGCGCCTACCTTTGATCAAAACCTGAAACGGATGTTAGATGGCAATTACACCAAAGCCAACTTACCCACCAAGCAATTGATCAAAGAAATAGATTTATTTATCTCTGAAGCTAAATCCCTTGGTTTGAATCTCAGCAGTATTGAGGGTGTAAAACACATCTTACAGTCAGCAATGAAAATGTCCTATCCAGAAGATGATTACTCTTCTGTCTTCCCGGCTATTCGTGAATGGGGTGAAGCCAGCGGAGAGTAGGGAAGCAGGGGAGCAGGGGAGCAGGGGAGCAGAGGGGAAATTTATTTTTCTTCTTATTCTTATTCTTCTGACTCCTGACTCCTGACTCCTGACTCCTGACTCCTGACTCCTGCCTCCTGACTCCTGCCTCCTGCCTCCTGCCTCCTGCCTCCTGCCTTAAAATGGTATATCGTCTGGATCGGGTTCTGCTTCTGTTACAGGCTGATAGGATGGGGGTTGAAAATTTGTGGGTTGGTAGGTTGGTTCGGGGGTTGGGGGTTGGGGTGCTGTATTTGTAAAAGTTGTAGCAGGTACTGGTGCGGGACTGGCTGGTTGATATATCTCTGGGGGACGCTGTGCAGCTGGTGGTTGATTCATTTGTACAGCTTTGCCAATAGCATGAATTCGTTGTACTGTCAATTCAGCCCGTTTTTCTTTAAAACCTTCAGGACGATCAAAAGTGTTCATCCCTAAGCGCCCTTCGATGATTACGCGATCGCCTGGATGATAACTTTGATGAATTTCTTTAGCCAAATTGCCCCAGCCTACCACTTTCAACGGATGTGTTGGATCATCTGGCCGCACTCCCGAAACATGGACTATCATTTCTGTCACTTCCAACCCATCTGTTGTGTGACGCAGTTGGGGTGCATCATAAATTTCTGCCATTAAAATACAACTGTTCATATATCTTATGTCCTCCTCATCAATCAAACTTTACAATATTCAGGAATCTAATTATCTCAATTTAACCTAAGACCTGGAAACAAAAAACAAAAGCCAAGGGAGAACGTTGAACAACTATAAATAATAGCTATTCACGCACTCCACCTGACTGGAACGAGCATTTTATTCTGCAATAGTACAAGTATACCACTAAATTGTTAAATCTGAACATGAACCGGAAAAACACCCAAAGCAATTAACCGGGCAGGAAGATCCTGTAAGATAGGTAGACGTAGCCAAAAAGGCGGTTGAAAAGTTTGATTTTCAGTCAGAACAGGGGCAAATATCCGCTTTTGGAGCAAAGTTTGCAAGGCTTGAATCAAGCGTGTAGGCAATTCTCGACGCTGCTGCACTTTTGCTAAATCACTAATTTCAAGATGATGATTTTTCAGAGAATGAGTGAGTATATTCGCAGTGACAACCGCATCTTGAATCGCATAATTTATACCCACGCCACCCACTGGGGACATAACATGGGCGGCATCACCAATTAGCAGCAGTCCCGGACGATACCAGCGTTTAACCCGACTTGACTCCACAGAGAGAAAAGCTATTTGTGACCAATCTTGTAAATTTTCGATGCGATTATTTAACTCTGGTACTACTTCAATAATAGAATTCCTAAATGCTTCCAAACCAGCAGCACGCAATTTTTGATAACCACCTTTGGGGATCACATAACCAAGTTGCCATTCTTCTCCCCGATCTAGCATAACCACAATGCGTCCAATACCAAAGCGCCCCATACCCCCGGCAAATTCTTCTGGCTGGCGAGGTAAGCGAAACCAGAGGATATCCATAGGTGGTGAAGTTTCTACAGACTCAAAACCGCCTAATTGTCTTAATTTAGAATGACGGCCATCAGCACCTACTGTCAGTGTAGCCTGGACTTCATGCCAACCGCCTTGTCCACGATAACGCACACCTTGAATTACCCCGTTTTCCTCAATTAATTCCTGAACATTTGCACCCATGACTAAATGAAAATTCGGATATTGTGCGGCTTCTTGGATGATAAATTCCAAAAATCGTACTTGGGGCAGCATGATTATATAAGGATAGCGGGTTTTTAGATGACTAAAATCTGCTAAAGTAACAGTATTTTGGGGAGTTTGGACATTGAGGCTGTGCATTTTTGTGTGCGGTAATTGCAAAATGCGATCGCGCAAATTTAACTCTTCCATGATTTGCATTACCGATGGGTGAATAGTATCACCCCGAAAATCCCGATCAAAATCTTTGTGTGCTTCCAGCAACGTCACAGTAATACCCTGACGTGCCAAAAGTAGAGATAATACAACTCCAGCAGGTCCACCACCAACAATACAACAATCAGTAATTTGCCTGTTTACAATTTTGTGATGATTATTCATAAAACCTCCTGAAAACTAAGGAGGGAAAATTTTCGGGTACAGACACCGCAAAAATCACCTATTCCTTTGATATTAACAATTTTGCCAAGACATTTTCTTAACAGTCTCTACCATTAAATTAACTCAAATTCTCAGGAACAACTCAAAAGGTGTGAGAGTTGCTCCCGTCCTGAATTTAATTTTTTCTCTATCTCCACAAACACAGTATAAAGAAATACCAATTATGCAAAAATTACAAAATAACAGTGCAAAATGACATCTGTGGCTATTTCACAATGGTCAAAACTGACAAACTGTGCGATTTACTTAAATTTGCCTCTTTTTAATAAAAAATCACAAACTTTTGCTACCCATTAGAGCGCCACTCCAGCTATAATTTATTCCTGTGTGATACCTGTGCTGGAGCTTTACTGATGATCACTCAATCTTCCCTTGATGAAAGAGCTAAAAATTTAGGACAGCATGAAAATGCAAGACGGATTAAAAAATTAATATACTGCGCTTGCAAAAGCGAGTGGGAAAATGATCAAAATGTAATCGACAGATTTTCGCTAACTGAATTAATTCAAGAATTATGTAGTTTTTACCCAACTTTAGAACACTTGAATTATACCTTATCTGAAATTGTCAAAACCTTGAATAAACCAGGGGAATACTCGATAGTTGCCAATGTAATTCTCCAGGAAATAGAACAACTATATATAATAGCTGAAGAAGCAACAGGAATAATATTTGCTCAACCTGAGCAGGAAGAAGCAACAGGAATAATGTTTGCTCAACCCCAACCACAAATATCATCCCATGCTGTAGAGGAATTTAGCCACTATCAAATTAAATCCGAGTATAATCCGTTTGATTTGCGGCAAAATATTATGAAATATACTAACCCACTCAGGGCTAAATTAGTTTTATTTTTTGCAATTGAGAATAAAGCTTATTTTCAAGAAGAAGACTGGCTGCAACTGAAGAATGAAGAACTTGATGGTTTACTAGGGAAAATATTTGATATTAGTGATACTGCTAGAGAGCTTGAATCAAGGCTCAATAATGCGGTGATATCTCTAGGAAATAATGATGACAACATTCAAGCGGCAGATGCAATTATTCAATCAATGCAGGGTTTATATAGCGATGTTCCAGCCACTTCAAATCAATATCAATCGGTAAACAGATATGTATCTGAAGAAACCGAAAGCCTGGGAAATTATCATCATCAAAGCAGAGCAGATGAGGATAATAGAGATAATACCTACCAATTAATTACACCACCTAAAAAATATGATTTTCGGAAAAAACAATAATGGCAATTTTTCATAATTGTTAAGCCTGAGAAAATGGGAAAAACCACTAATAGTATAGTATTTGAAAGCAGAAAAAAATGGATGCCAATGAACTGTTAAAGCGATATGCAGATGGAGAAATAAAATTTATTGGAGTCAAACTAAATGGAGTCAATCTATTTGGTGAAGACTTAATTGGGATAGCCTTAAATCAAGCCGATTTAAGTAAGGCCATCCTAACTTTTACCTATTTAAGTCGGGCAACTCTGAATAAGGCAAATTTGATTTCTACAAACCTCAGTGGTGCTAACTTAAATCAAGCCAGTTTAATCAGTGCTAACCTGCATGATGCTGATTTACATGGAGCAAGTTTACAGGGTGCTGATTTGCGAAATGCTAATTTAACCTTAGCAGATATGCTAGATGCTAACTTGATGAGTGCCGATTTACGAGGGGCTGATCTCAGTGGTGCAAACCTCACAGGTGCTTGTCTACGTGGTGCAAACCTGCGAGAAGAAAAGAGAGGTTATCCTCCTGCTATTTTACGAGGTACTAATCTGCATAAAGCTGACTTGCGGGGTGCTGATTTAACTGGTGCAAACTTAGCCAAAGTTAATTTGAGTGGTGCTAATTTGAGTGAAATATCATTACGTGGTGCTGATCTTCGTGGTGCTAATTTGAGTGAAGCAATTTTATATAATGCGTCTTTGAGCGATATTAATCTGGAAGGTGCTGATCTTCGTGGTGCTAATTTGATGAATTCTAGGCTGGAAAGGTCAAATATGACAGATACCGAGCTTACAGACGCTAACTTATATGGTGCAATTATGGCAAATGCTAAACTGGTTAGAGCCAAAATGATCAGAGCTAACCTGAATTTAGCCAGACTCAGTAGAGTAGATTTAAGTCGCGCTAACCTGCGGGGAGCTAACCTCATAGAAGCAGACTTAGTTGATGCTTATCTAGCTAGAACAAACTTGAGTGGTGCTAATTTAAATAAAGCCAATTTGATGAGAGCAGAAATGAGTACCACAAATTTGATGGGTGCAGATTTGCGTGAAGCAGTAATGCCTGATGGAACAACTAATTATTAACTAGGGAACTCTTAACAGGGAAAAACTTCCTCCTGACTCCTGTACAGACGTTCCGGCGGAACGTCTCTACTGACTCCTGTTGTATATTACTCTCCAGTAATAGAGAGTTCACTTACCCAAATTCTGGGACAAACTCCTCCTGGTGTTAATTCTGCTTCTTTCTCTACATAGACAATAGATTGCAACAACTCCAGAAAATCACCTGCTACAGTTGCCGACTCAATACTGGTTTTCTCACCTTTATTAACTAACCAACCATCAAAAGGCAAAGAAAACGAACCTTGTAAAGCTTTAACACCAGCATGGAGAGCTTGTAAATCATCAATTAAAATCACATTTTCCGCAGTTTCTAAACTCAATTCTTGCTCAGATGTTCCTGCTGCAAAAACATGATAAAAATTAGGACTTACGCTCACCTTTGCACCGATACTAGCATTACCCGTAGGTTGAGTATTAAACCGTTTAGCCGTTCCCGCACTGTGGAGAAAACTGGTTAAAACACCATTTTCAATTAACTTGATTTGACGGGTAGGAGTACCTTCACCATCAAAACTTTCTGCACCAATATTGGCGGGATGTAAAGCATCATCATAAACTGAAAGTAAAGGTGAAGCAATTTGTTTACCAATATCTTCAGCTTGGGATAGACTTTGATTATCAAGGATGCTTTGAGCATTAAACAAATTAGAAAAAGCACCCAACAAACTCAAGAAAGCTTCAGGAGAAAAAACTATCTGATATTTACCAGTTTTAATTTTTTCATAATGCAAATGACTGATAGTTTTATCAGCAGTTTCTTTAATGCAACCAGCAATATCTAAATCTGCCACACTTTCCTTAACTCGATAAGCACCAGCACTGCGGGGCTTTTTCCCTTCTTCCTCAGTTTTACTGTAAAGATAAACTGTAGCTAAAGAATGAGATTCTGTCCTTACAGCACCCTCACTATTGAGATAAAAACGATCAATATCTCGTTGTGATAAACCATTATAAGGAACTCCTTTAATAGCAGGATGAGCAGCTAAAAGTTCTTTTTCTGCTACTAATAGTTTTTCGATTAGTTCAGAAACAGGTACTTGTAGTGCTTTCTCTTTGTGAGTATATTCGATGGGAATAGTTGCCTCTGGACTAAAATCAGGAACATTTTCTTTGACACCAAAAAAACTAGCTTCGTAAGCAGTTTGTAAAGCTAATTCTAAGCCTTTTGGGTCTACATCTGTAGTGCTAGTAACACCCATTGTATTTTCTTCATTCCAAACTCGAACTGTGACACCAGAACGGTTAGAAGCTTTTACTTGTTTGGGTTCACCTTGGTCAACTTGAACGCTGGTATCATCTACAGTTGAGCCGTAAATGTCGAATTTTTTAATGCCGAGTTTGGCGGCGTTTTCTTGGGCGTAGGTGGCGATTTCTTGAATGTTAGACATGATTGAATTAATTTTTGATTTTGAACGCAGATGAACGCAGATAAACGCAGATGATATGGATGGTTTATCTGTGTGCATCGGATAATTTTTATCTGTTGTTTTTATCTACCGCCAACAGTGATGGAATCAACTTTAATATGAGGTTGTCCTACTGTGGTGTAAATGCTGCCACTGACAGAACCACAAAAACCGGGAGCTAGTTCTAAATCTTGGGAACACATAGAAATTTTATTCATGATTTCTTTGGCTTCACCGATCAGAGTAGCGCCTTTTAATGGTTTGGTAAGTTGGCCATTTTCTATTAAATAAGCTTCATCAACACTAAAGTTAAATTGACCGGTTGCTCCGACACTACCACCACCCATTTTTTTGCAGTAAATACCTTTATCAACGGAGGCAAATAAATCTTCGTTGGTGTATTCGCCGCTATCAATATAAGTGTTTCTCATGCGACTAGCAGCAGCAAAGGCGTAATTTTGACGGCGACCACTGCCTGTTCTGGGGTGTCCAGTGCGGGCTGAACCAGTTCGATCAGCTAGGAAGTTTTTGAGAACGCCTTTTTCAATTAATAATGTTCTTTGGGCTGGCATTCCTTCGTCATCCATATCAATTGTCCCGAAGGCATTATCAGCACGTCCTTCATCCCAAGCTGTTAAACTTTCATGGGCAATTTTTTCGCCTTTTTTATCCGCAAATGGTGTGGTTTGGCGTTCAATTTGGGTAGTTTCTAATAGGTGTCCACAGGCTTCGTGGAAAATTACACCACCAAAATGATTGGCCATAATAATGGGATAATTACCTGATTCGACATAATCTGCATAGAGCATTTTACCCGCAGATTCGGCGATTTGTTCAGAGGCTTGTTGATAATCCCAGGTTCTTAAAAAGTTGGGGTCACTGGTGTTGCCTGCACGTTCGGCAATGGAAGAACGGTTAGCACCATCAGCACAAAGAATATTAAAGCCGACGGACTGGGTGAGGCGAACATCACGAGCGAATGTACCATCACTAGCAGCAACTAAGACTTCTTGCCAGTCGCGGAAGTAAGAAGCGCGGCGTGATTGGACATGAGTGGCTTTTTTGTTGAGTTGGGCTGTACCATCAAGGAGGATTTCTCCCATTTCGCGGATGGAACTACACAAGGGTAGCCAACCATCTTTGCCTCTTTTTGTGGCGTAGTCTCTCAATATTTCCAGGTTAATTTCGGGGATGAAAGCGGTGGCTGCGGGTAGTTGCAACCCCATGATAGACAAACCTTTTTCCAAGGCTGCTTTCAAGCCGGCAAATGTCAGGTTATTGGTGCTAACGTAACAGTCAGCTTTGCCACGAAATACTCTCACTCCTGCACCAGTAGCTAAACTGGGTGAGATGCTGGTGATGGTGTCGTCTTCAGCTAAACAACTGATGTAGTTACGACGTTCTAAAAAGAATTCTACAAAATCAGCACCCGCAGCCCGTCCTAGTCCCAAAAGGGTGGCCAGGGGCGCTTCCCAGGTGTCATCAAAGCGTTCTGTAGTGGATGAATATTGTAAACTGGGGAGTTGATTGGAAAGAAGTAGGGTATTTGTAAGCATGAATAGCCTCGTCTGCTGCCGTTTTGACTGAAAATATCCTGGTGTATTTAGTCTAACAAATCTATGAAAGCTGCTGTTGGCTGTGATGCAGTAGAGGTTTCCTCACCTTTTTTTAATTGGTATTAGTTAGGAAAGTAAGAAAGATGGGATAATTCGTTTTTTTACTATTGTTGTCCATTGCCAATATTTTCTAGAAAAAATACTTATTTATTTGTTACCCTGAATCAACTTACTTAAATTAGCAGCAGTTTCTTCTGGTTTTCCAGACCCAGAGAAAATTAAAACACTCTTGATGGCAGGGTTATCAACTAATTCTTTTAAACGGTGGAATTGTGTTTCATTAATGGCAACTCCCGCATAATTTTTGGCATAATTTAATTCTTCTTGGAAATTAGCATCATTGTAAGCTTGAATAAAAACTCTATCAACATTCCATTTTTGCCAATCAGCTGCGAAATATCGTTTAGCCCAATAAGGATTATGATGACAAAGATCGAAACTAACTGAAGGGTTAGCTTGTTTCATTCCAGTAATCATTTGCTGTACAAATTTAGTTAACTTAGCAGTGCGATCTACTTTTCCTGGTAATTCAGCATGATAACCTAGATAATCATCCCATTGTACAGCATCAATGTTTGGATACTTTTGCACAAACTCGACTAAGATATTTTTAAAGAAATTAGCAACTTCAGGAATTTCGACATCAAGCACATAATGATCGATGCCAGCATAAGTTTTGTCAACACCAGGTACTACCCATTTTTTAGCGATCGCTAAATCAAAGATGGGGCTGTTTTTGTCAATTTTAATTCCTTTCTCAAAATAAGCATGAACTTCCATTCCCTGTTTGTGTGCTTCATCAATTAACCAATCTAACCATTGATCTTGAAATAGATTTGGACAACTTTTATAACCTAGAGTTTGCTGCATGACTTTACTGTTATACATAGTACAACCATTACCCCAAACACCATGAATTATGGTATTAAATCCTTGATTGTGATAGTAACGAACTCTTTGGCGAATGGTTTTTTCATCAGCATTATTAGTAATTTGGTATCGGCTCAAATAAATTCCTCTAATTACTTTTTTCTGCCAAGGATTTGGCGTTATTGGCTTTGTCTGAGGGCTGATTTTTGTAATTACAGATGGCTGATTATGGGGAGTAATTTTAGCAGTGCTTGATACAACAGGAGTAGGAATTAAAGCAGCAGTCGGTGTGGGTTTAGGAGCAGTCTTAGCAGTGCTTGATAACGCAGGAATAGGGATTGAAGCGGAAATCGGTGTCGGATTCAAAACAGGAATAGCGATTTGTTGTATCTGAGGAAAAAATTTACCAATGTCTAAATTTCCTCTCTGACTGAATAACCAATAACCACCTCCTACAAAAGCTATGATGACAGAAAATGGAATATTGGCGCATCCACATCCATGAGGTTCTTGTTTTTTTTGAGACATAGTAATATGATGATCTGCTGGTAATCTTGCTCTGTATACAAGTTATCAAAGATGAGCTAATGATAACTTTATTGATGCTAAAGAGATACAATTTCACTTCTGTGTTTTCCGGTTCAGAGTCCGCCAATTTTGGATTTTGCTTTGATTTTGCGTAGCTTACTTCCCACAAAGCGAGTATAAATATGATGGGTTGTACCATCTAGTAATTATTGGTAAATTAATTCAGGATTTTTTTACTAAATCTCAAAAAACTATACCAGTTTTATGTGAGTCCACAGGTATAGTAAAATCCACTCATTCATCCCTGTTGATCTGCATTTATCCGTGTTTATCTGCGGTTAATTATCCTAGAAATCTTATTTTCTGCTGTTTCATCTTAATAGATAGATACAATTTTTATTTTATATTTAAACTCCAAATAAAGATTTGATGAAAGATAATAGGTACTCTTGGCAATTTTACTGAATAGGCCGTACCATCGGCTTTTAGTTATAAATATGCAACTGTTGAGGGAGGAAAAAAGCAAAATATTTATAACTGATATAGCTGGATAAATCTTCAACACTTGTATCCAAAGTATTTTGATATTTCAGGCAATCAAAGTAGATTGCTATCTTGTATTGGGCATAAAAGACAATTCTGCTAATTCCATCTTTACCAAATCCATAGCCACCTTTTTAGACTATGAGCAACAGTTACTATACAATTACCAAAAACGTTTTCAATCAAAAGTTTGTGGGTAACAAGTTAATTACTTTCCCACGAGGCTTTATTGGTTTTGATATTAAGGATATTCAGCAATCTCTACCTACTCGATTTGAACAACAAGTTAATCAATATCCTGATGCTATAGCCATCAAAACTAATACCGAAATTGTTACATATCAACAGTTAAATAAGCAGGCCAATCAATTAGCAAATAGTATTCTTTTCTCCAGGGGAGAAAAGCTAGAAGTGATTGCTTTATTAATGGAAAAAGGTGTAGATTTCATTACCAGTATTTTAGGAGGATTAAAAACAGGAAAAATAATTGTTCCTCTAGATCCATCCTTTCCAGTTGATAGACTAGCTTATATTCTAGAAGATGCTCAAGCGGTGGTGATGATCACTAATAATCAAAATTTAGCTTTAGCAAATGAATTAGCTGGTAATAATTGTCAGATATTCAACATTGACGATAACATTAATAATATTTCCCCTAAAAATCCCAGTATTCACATATTACCTGAAAATCCAGCTTATATAATTTACACTAGCGGCTCAACTGGTAAACCAAAAGGTGTGGTACATAGTCATATAAATTCTCTACATTACTGTATGACTGATACTAATACTTTACTTATTAGCCCAGAAGATAGAGTAATCTTTCTCTATTCATGTAGTGCTTTGGGAGGATTATTATGTATTTTTTACACGTTGCTAAATGGGGCTACACTCTATTCCTATGATGTCAAAAAAGAGGGACTAAATAATTTAGTCAATTGGCTAATTACAGAAAAAATAACTATTTACCATTCCTTTACTACCCTATTTCGGCACTTTGTTGATACCTTCACAGGTAAAGAATGTTTTCCTAGTATTCGTTTAGTGAAATTAGGTGGTGAAGCCACTTTAATTAGAGATGTAGAAAATTACCAAAAATATTTTGCTAATGACTGTATTTTATGTGCAAGTTTAGGAGCAACTGAAACTGGAACTTTTAGAAATTTTATGATCGATAAAAATACAAAAATCCAGGGTTGTAATGTTCCAATTGGCTATGCTGTTGAAGGGATGAAAGTTGTACTATTGGATGATGAAGGTACAGAAGTTAAAACTGGTAATATTGGTGAAATTGCTGTAAAAAGTAAATATTTAGCTCTAGGTTATTGGCAAAAACCAGAATTAACACAAACTGTATTTACCTCTAATTTTTCAGGTGGAAGTGAAAGAATTTATCGTACTGGTGATTTGGGATATATTGAAGCTGATGGTTGCTTAGTTCATGTTGGTAGAAAGGATTTTCAGGTGAAAATTAGAGGTTTCAGAATTGAAGTAACAGAAATTGAAATGGTAATTTTTAATAGTGGTAATTTCAAAGAAGTTATAGTCATAGCTCGTGAAGATATTCCTGGAGAAAAACGCTTAGTAGCTTATCTTGTTCCTCAACAAAATGTTTTACCTAATATTAAGGAAATCAGACAATCTTTACAAGATAAACTTCCAGATTATATGATTCCTAGTGCTTTTGTATTTTTGGATGCTTTACCATTAACACCCAATGGTAAAACAGACAGACGATCTTTACCAGCACCTGAGTTAGTAAAACCAGAGATAACTGCAATCTTTGAAGTTCCCTATGATGATGTAGAATCTCAACTAATACAAATGTGGGAAGAATTTTTAGGTGTTAAACCTATTGGGAGACAAGATGATTTTTTTGAATTAGGAGGAAATTCACTATTAGCTGTGCAGTTATTCGCAGCTATAGAACATAAATTTGGGCAAAAACTACCTTTAGCATCTTTATTTCCGGTTGCTACAGTAGCGGCGATCGCCAAAATTATCCGTCAAGAAAAAGATTTATTAACTACTTTATCAACAACATCAAATCAGTCATCTTTAGTAGCAATTCAACCTCTAGGTTCTCAACCACCTTTATTTTTAATTCCCCCTTTAGGTGGAGAATTAGTTTGTTATCGGCATTTGGCAATACATTTAGGACGTGAACAACCTATTTATGGAATACAACCCCAAGGACTAGATGGAAAACAACAACCTTTGGTGAGAGTTGAAGACATGGCCGCCCGTTATATTCAAGAAATGCAGACTATTCAACCTCAAGGACCTTACTTTTTAGGAGGATATTCTTTTGGCGGTCTAGTTGCTTATG
>RDYJ01000218.1 GCA_004293145.1 Nostocales cyanobacterium
CAAGTGGGAAAGTTTTGAAACATGGAAAAGAAAGGTTGTGCAAGTAACTCCAGTTTGGGATTTTTCTGGATATAATACCATCACTACTGAACAAATTAATGATGTGATGGAAAACTATCCCGATAGTTCCCATTACACCAAACCGGCAGGTGATTTACTCTTAAATCGCATTCTTGGTTATCAAGAAAAGGAAGTACCAGCAGATTTTGGTGTTTTAGTAAATAAAGAAAATATCGAATCTCACTTAGCTAAAATTCGTTTGGATAGGGAAGAATGGGTAAAAAAACGTAAAGATGACTTAAAGTTAGTGGAAAGTCTGGAAAAGAAATTTGTTGAGGATTTAAATAATAATGAGCAAAGAAAAACAAAGAGCATTAAGTAAGTAGTTGTTAAAATACTTAACAAGTCCAGCAAATTTTGTTGTAATTATTTACATTATTTCAGTTTGTAACTATTTTGTGCTACCTGAAGGAATATGCCTTTAGACTAATTGTCGATATCAACATCATTCAGATGGGAATAAAGGCAAATGTGTTTAGTAAATCTCTTTTGTCATGAATTTGTTGTTGCAGTTTCCTTTGTGGCTTGCATTTCCGGCTTATGGTTGTTACGAGATGAAGCAGAACAAAAACAGGAAGTAGAAGCGACAGAAGAAATTCTGTTGAGAATGAGCTTTGCTTACTGGTTGGTTTACTGTATCGCTTTTGGGATTGAAAAAATGGTTTTACCAAACTGGGAAGGTTTAACCATGACTTTAAAAATTACTACAGCTTTGTCATATTTGTTAACTTTTTCTTGTATTCTCAGTTTGCCATTACATAAATTTGCCGTGCATGAAGTTGAGGAATAGTCAAATATCAAAAGAGGAGCTAAAAACGCTCCTCCCTTGATTAATTGTCATATTCATGCAATTTTCATAGCAATCGTGATCGCATTTTCCAATTGATCCTGCATCAAAGTTGTCAGGATAAATACCTCTTGTACCGTTTTACCCTGCCGTGCAATAACTTTATAACCACCACGAATGGGTACAGACACGCGCAACTGCATTTTTGGCGCATGGCCTTTGACTCTACCAATTACTGCTGGTGTCACAGTAGCAATACCTTCCTGTTGACACAGACGTTCTAAAATAGGAATGAGTCCAGGAATGTGGGTAGAATGATTCCAAACGAGTCTACCATCCGTAGTTTTACTCATAATGGTTAGGCCGTTTCCAGGGGAGCCATTGTCAACCCTGCGCGTCGCAATTGTTCGTGATATAATTCCGCTTGCTCTTGCGGACCTACCCACACTATCGCTTGTCCTTCATAGTGTACCTGATTGGTGAGATCCCATGCCAGATCCCCCGACATTCCCGGAATATATTTCATCAAACATTCAGCCACGTGCTGAAAAGTATTGAAATCGTCATTCAAGACAATCACCTTATAATTAGGATAAGGTTTGCGAGTAACTTGATTAGTTTTTTCAGGTGTTACGGTTGGTGCTGAAGCCATTCCATAAACAGCTGCAAGTCTTGTCTCCATAAATCAATAAACTACGTTTTACAAAAAAACACTTCAAATAACTAGTTTAATTCATTGTTGGGTTGAGAATTGGAGAGGTGACAGGTGACAGGTGACAGGTGACAGGTGATAACTGACAACTTACAACTGATTTACCGCCAATCTTCCCAATTTTGGTTAAAAATTGAAGTATCAGGAAAAGCTGTAGGATTACCGTTTTGTTCTAAAAGACGTTTTAAAACTTCTAATTGCGGTTCTTGTTTAGGTAAATCATCAACTAATTGATAGGGTGCAATATTTTCTTTCAATGCAAAACTAGCTACAGTTCCCGCAGCAGCACCAGCAGACCATTCAAAAGAATGTACCCGATAAGCAGCAGCAGCTATGTGACTGGTAGCAATACTTTTACCACCTACTAATAAATTATCAATTTTTTGAGGAATCATTGCTCTCAGCGCAATTTGAAAAGGATAAGCGTTACCTCCTCCCCGTCTTTCTCCAGGACGTTCTATATTACCAGGTGCTTCCGGTGGACTTTTCAGCATACAAGGATGGAAGTCTATGGCGTAATGTCCTATACCCACAGCATCCGTGAAGATGGTGGAACGGCTACGCTTTATTGCCTTATCTGGACTGACTTCACCCCTAATTACTGATGTTGCCTCTAACCCTGCTAGTGTCGCTTTTAACTGACGGTACATATCCGCAGGTAGTGTTTTCTTGTAGTATTCATCGTTATAATTACGACGAGAAATATCAACTTCCCAAATAGCAAACCCTTGGGGTTGTCCCCAACTGGGACGGCCTATGATACGTCTTCCTTCGCGCACATAAGGGTATTTTGATAAACCGTGTGCAGTTCCCATTGGAGAATTTATACCTGTTAATAATCGGTTGTTCGGTTGGGGTTGTTTCACATTTGCACCAAGCTGAGAATCAGTATTTCCCGTAACTAACCAGTAATAATAAGCGAGAGCATTTTCTTCACCTTTGCGGAGAGTTTCGGTTCTCAGTCCTCCCATCCAGCCACCAGGCTGTAATTGACCTGTGGCTTGTAATTGCTGACGAGTATAAATTAAATTATCTTCTGCTGTTCCTGGTCGGTAGTCATTACCCCAAGTCCAGTTTTGCATAGATATATCCCCAGGTGTAGGAGTTGTAAAATTGATACCCCCGAATTTAGTTTGTTTACCTTGTTGTGGACTCCAAATACGACGATAGGTAAAAACTAAATCAAAATTGGCTAATCTTGATAGTTCATAACTAAAATATGGGGCATATTGATTATAAAATGGAGGCATGATTTGGTTTTGTGGTTCTTGGGTTGCCTCCATTGCAAATGTATATGTAAAACCTTGGGTACAATAGGGGTCGTTTGTAGTGCTAGAAGATGAAGGTTCGAGATAGGAAAGTGGATCAATTCCTAAACGATAAGGTACATCTGCTAAAGCGATAATTTCTCCAGTTTCGCTTGTATCTACAATGTACCATTTATTATTATTTTTCTTTGATTGTTTGGGTAGAAAACGAATGATAGTTTTATTAAAACGAGAGGAATTTTGATAACTATAAGCGTCTTCTATGGTTTGGGAAAGGGTGAAGGTGTTTAAAGATGGGGCGTTTTTTGCTGGTTGATGTTGAATTGCGATCGCATTATTTATAATTTTACCATCTTCGCTAATTTGTAAATCTTTAATTACGGTATTTGGGAACAATTGTAATTTTCCTTTACCCTGTTTTTCCGCATCTTTTAACATTTGAGAAATGATATTATGAGCATCACGGGGAAGAAAACAGGAGTCGCTTACCCAACAGTCACCGGGGTTAAGTTTGCCATATTTGCGTTGAATGCGGTTTCGCAATTCCAAATATCCGCGAGAATAAAATTGTTTAGCTCGTTGGGTTGGTCTTTCATCTAACGCAGATGTACCTTGAGAGGAAATTTGTCCACCTAACCAGTCGGTAATTTCTGTTAAACAAACGGTGTTTCCTGCGAGTAAACTTTCGTAAGCTGTCCCAACTCCAGACAGTCCACCACCCACAACGAGAATTTCACAGTTGACGGTTTTATCTGGGTTTCTGGGTGGGGTTGCAGTGACGGAATAGGGGGTGAGGAAGGTGGTTAGTAAGGTGATGCTGATGAGTTGGTGACAAGCCTTTTTTTGTCTGTGGTTCATGGTTGATGCACTTTGTATACTACGTCAAATTGTAGACGGTGGTTGTGGGGGAAAGGTTCTTGGTGAGGTTGGGTAAAAATTTGGTTAGAACATAAGTATATTCGACTAAGCTTAAATTATAAGTTATAATTTTTGATACATTTATCTTTTCTGGCAGTTGCATTGGTGTTATGTGTAGGTAATCAAAAGATTTTGATAGCAGATTA
>RDYJ01000219.1 GCA_004293145.1 Nostocales cyanobacterium
GACAGAGGCATCAGCAACGGGTAAATTAAAGGCATCCCCTGGACAAATTTCTATAAAACTGGGATCAAACCAAGGATTTTCTTGAGCAGCAATTTGTAAGTTACGTTGAGCAGCTTCGCGCATAGCTGCCACTGGTTCAACAGCTATGACTGCACCGGGACGACGGGAAAAATAAGCAAATTGTAATGCTTCTAAACCTCCGCCAACACCAACATATAAAACTGTGGGTTGATTTGCTAATTCGTTGGTGTGAACGGTAGTACCGCAACCATAATTCATTTCCTGCATGACTAAAGGTATTTTTAATCCTGGTAATTGCAGGGGTGTACTTTGAACACAACATAATCCTACTTCTGGTGTTTGGGCAACTTCGCTGTAAAATTGGGCGGCGGTTTCTAAATAAGTCATTGCTGTTGTTTGGAGTTAACCTTGTATATATAGCAGATTGCAGATCAATGAGATACAGAATCAAAATTGAAACCTAGACACATTCGCCTGTTTTACTCCTGAACGGCAGTTGACGGCAGTTGCTACAAGTCGGGCAACCCGCCCACGACGCTGTCTCCCCAACGGACTGCCTCCTCCTGACTCCTGACTCCTGAATTCTGCTGTATTAATTGTGAATGTTAATATATCAGATTTTGAATTTAATGAGTTTTTGCTGAGAGTTCATTAATTCAATCACGTAATACGTAACCGACACCACGCACAGTTTGCAGCAGTCGCTTTTCGTTGTTGGCTTCGAGTTTGAGGCGTAAGTAGCGAATGTAAACTTCAATGATGTTAGAATCACCCATGAAGTCGTAACCCCAGACTTCTTCTAAAATGCGATCGCGTGTAATTACTTGTCGCGGATGGGTGAGTAAATAATCTAGTAAATCAAATTCTTTAGCAGTTAACTCTATTAACCGCTGTCCCCGGTAAACTTCCCTGGTGAGGCGATTTAAACTCAGGTCTGCAAATGTTAAGATATCTGCGCTGTCTGTTTCTTTACTTCTACGGAGGTGGGCGCGGACTCTAGCTAGTAATTCTTCGACACTGAAAGGTTTGACTACGTAATCATCAGCACCAGCATCTAAACCAGCCACGCGATCGCTCACTTCATCTTTAGCGGTTAATAAAATTATCGGCACTTGATCACCGGTACTCCGCAAGCGCCGACAAATTTCTAACCCTGACACACCAGGTAGCATCCAGTCTAAAATGATTAAATCTAGATGTAACTCCCGCGCTGCTGTCAGTGCTGTTAGTCCATCGTAAGCAACGCTGACTTGATAGCCTTCATAACTCAATTCTAATTCTATAAATCGAGCCAATTTGACTTCATCTTCAACCAATAAGATGTGCGTCATAAGAATATTTGGGATTTTAGCAGAGGACAGTCAATATTAATACAGAAACCGCTAATTTTTAGACACCAGATACCTGATTATTTTGCAGATACGGCATAGCCCTACTTACCGTAATTGAGAATGATACAAGATATCAGCTTACAGATTAACAGATAATGATGATGCGGGTAAACTAATTGTAAATATACTTCCTTCACCTAAACGCGAGCGCACACTCACTTTACCCCCCATACTTTCTACAAAAGTCTTAACAATCGACAATCCCAAACCACAACCCCCAGTAGTAGAAGTCCGCGCTTCATCGACACGATAAAATCTTGCAAAAATTCGGGATTGATGTTGTAAAGGAATGCCATAACCATAATCACAAACTTGAATAAGTGCCTCTTCACCTTGTAAATTTAGCTTAATAATTATAGGTGTATCTGCTGGCGAATATTTAACAGCATTGTCAATCAAATTTAGTAATATTTGTTTTAAGCGATTATAGTCTATTTTTGCCTCAATTGCCTGATTAATCGACTCAATTTTGATCACTCTTCCGCTATACTTCTCTGCCATACTCACAACTTCTGTCACCAAATCATTTAGTAAACAGAGTTCTTTCCTCAGATGTAAATAACCACTATCAGCCCTAGCTAAATCCAGTAAATCTTGTAACAATCTAATGGTGCGTTCCGTTTCCATAGATGCGGTTTCTAAAGCTTCTATTTGGTTAGGATTTAAATTATTTTGTCTTCTTAAAATACTTTGTAAATAACCATTAACAATAGTTAATGGTGTGCGTAACTCGTGAGATACATTACTCACAAATTGTCGTTCTTGTTCCCAAGATTGGGCAAGACGGGATAACATCATATTAAAAGTATTTGTTAATTCTTTAACTTCAGTAGGGGCATTTTCTAGATATAATTGTGCTTGTCCTAAATCAGATAAAGAAATAACAGCAGTCATTTGATTTAACTGACGTAAAGGTTGGAGAGAATGCTGAATATAAAAGGCGATCGCTACACAAATTAAAATAATTACCAAAATACTAGCAATAGCCAAACTTCTGATCATTGCCATAAACATAATTTGTTCACTAGTGACATCCTGCACCACAAATAACTTACCTAAAACCTTACCGTTTCCAGGCAAAGTACCACTACATAAAATAAAATAACGTTGACTAACTTTCCCTAATTCTGGTTTAATAGTCATCTCAGTTAAAGACATTAACTCAGATGCTGTTTCATCTGATAACAGATGCCAATTATTAGATTTAGCAATAATTTGATGATCAGCACTTTTTACCCATAAAAAAGTATCTTTAGATGTCAAGTTATTAATTGCTTTCTGTAAACTGGTTTCTATAGGCATCATTTCATTATAAAGCTGCACATCACGCGGTAAGCGATCGGCAATTTTGGCAATATTATATTTATGACTATTAATTAAAATTTGCTGCATCTTCCAACTTGTCCAACTAGCAAGTCCACCTAATCCCAAAGTAGAAACTAAAGCAATACCCAGAATGAGACGTAACCGGAGCGAAAAAATATCAACTTTCTGCCAAATTTTACTGATTTTTTTCACGTTAATATTGAGAAGTTCTTAATTTTCAAAATTCATCAAAAAAAAATTAAAAACCGATAATTTCTTAAGGGTGAAAATAGAGAAATATTCCTAAAAAATTACCATTTCCACCCTGATTATAACTACTTGGGCAAACTAGCATAACCAAATGTAGAATTAAAACGGCGACACCATATAGCCACAGATGGAAAGTTTGCCAACTTCACATTTTTGGGTAAAGCATAACGTTGAGAACCATTAATCTTTTGTAAAGCTGCAACACTAACATAATCTTTTTCTTTAATCCCAGATTTTGGGGGTACATTACCACGGTAGAGAATCACAAATAAATCTGGACCATGATCAGTTTTAAAACTTTGATCAAATTGTAAATAGCTAATTCCGTTTTCAGTAGTCACACTTAATTTACCTTGTGTTTTGTGTTCCAAAGTCTGAAAACTTGTAGATTTTCCTACCGCAGCAACATTTGTCACAGACTCGGTTTTATTCTCTGTTTTCAGTTGATTATTTGTAGGAGTTGACGTAACTTCCTTTCCGCAACTGAGAGTAAGAAGGGTAAGGAGGGTAAAAATTGCTATATACGGAAACTTCATGGTTTAACGTCCTCAAATTTGTCTGTAAGGACAATTTAAAGCATAATTTCTAGAGTTAAATGAATTTAAGCTGAGAATTTCTTTAATTTTGGTTTAATGAAATCTCGTTCCCAGTCTCAGACTCGACGTTAATTGCAATGTATTAAATCGAATTATTGATAATTATAACCAATTGAGTAAATTTTCTCTAGAAAAAATACCTCCATCATCATAATTTCTGGCTAAAGACTTGTCATACCGTTTCTTTATGAGGCTGTGCTAAATTTCTTTATCTCTTTCTTTGTGTTCTTTGCGTCCTTTGCGGTATGCCTATGGCACGCTACGCGAACGTTATATAATTCGGCGCATCTATGGCT
>RDYJ01000220.1 GCA_004293145.1 Nostocales cyanobacterium
TTACTTTAGTTGTACGTGAGCATATTTTTGCTAATCTTAATAGCGATTCCATGATCTACAGTGCATAGATAATATTTTTTGTCAATGCGTAAGTCCTAGTGTATTGTTTTTCGGTATAAAGTCTTACTGCTAATTGACGTTTAGTTGGGTCAAGGGCTTTTGGTCTACCTCCCCTATGACCACGCCCTCGCGCTGCTACAAGTCCAGCCGTAGTGCGTTCACGGATGAGGTGACGCTCAAATTCAGCCAATGCACCGAATAAATGGAAAATCAATCTACCACTGTTATTCGTGGTGGTGATGGATTCTTGCAAGCTAGAAAGCCCAATTCCTCGCTTATCTAAGGTTTCCATCATTTCAATTAAATCTTTAAGCGACCTTCCCAAGCGGTCTAGCCGCCATACCACCAAAACATCACCAGTCCGTGCTACTTCCAATGCTAAGGAGAGTCCAGGTCGTTCTGCTTTTGCACCGCTTGTCCGATCAGAGTAAATTTTCTCGCAACCAGCAAGCTGCAAAGCATCCATTTGCAGGTTCAGATTTTGGTCATCTGTTGAAATTCGGGCATAGCCTATCAACATACTGTGAACCCTAACAAGTAAATAAACTCGTTAGCTAATAGTATATGTTGCCTTTGATATAATTACCGAGTTTCGTTACTAAACTTGATTCTAGTTCTGGTTCGGCTTGATGGTAATAATAGGGGTAAAAAAAACGGTCGTTTCTTTTACTTTTATAGTTGCAATTAATCCTGGCTGATGTTCAAATACTTTTGTTAAGCAGTTGGAGCGTTTTTTGAGTAAACTGCTCAACAACGATTTAATAGGAGTTTCGGTCAGTTGCAAATAATCCTGGTTGAAACCGATGATTGCAGGTTGGTTGCATTTAATCCTGGTTCAGTTGCAATTAATTCTGGCTCAAGTCTAATTATAGTTGCATTTAATCCTGGTTTGAAAATCCCTTGATTGCAGGTTTGACCGATTAGTATTGCAGGTCGCTACATGTACCTGCTGCTGTAAATCTGTACCCCAGTAAGTGGAAATCTCTTCAAAACATTCCTGTAATTCTTGCTCTAAGTACAACGCTGCACCACCACTCAAAATGACTTCATTTACCGCAGGTAAAGTAGATTCCAGCCAGTCGTAAAGCCTAGACCAATACTCAGCTTTAGCAGTAGCAATGGCATTAACAATCATCTGCAACTCATAATTAATGTTTTTTGGGTCTTTGCTTTTGACCAAAGCGCGAATTGCTTGATTATCTGCTGTGATATCTGCACCAGCAGCATAGATAGCAGCAGTTAAAGTAGTAGCATCTTGTCCAGATGTGCGCTCAATAACTCGTTTTACCATTTGGTGAAAGCCCAACCCATTGGTATAACCTGCCGTCATCTTGCCCCGTTCAAATAAGAGAAGGCTGCTATTGCGATGTCCAAACATCAGCACCGCAATGGTTTGAGCGTTGAACCATGCTTTACCGTTCTGGCGTTGGCGAATCATGGCCAATCCTGCACCTTCAGGTAAACACTCGAATCGTTCCAGCTTCACCCGCAACCTTTGACCACGAAATCTAAAATCTTTGAGTGCAACCCGCAGCTGTTCTTCAAAGGCTTGGCGATTTTGATATTCACCGTAGGGTAGTAGTGAGGTAAGCGATAGTGAGAACCTGTTGGGCAGTTTATTGTGTTGAGCGATTCCTACGGAGCGCTTCGCTATCGCACCAACAACCGCTAAAGCTTTGTCAATTGAAGTTTCGTACTTGAGTTTATCTAGTCTAGCTGATGCTGAAAACTGACGTGCTAAAAATCCCACTACTGTACATTGTGTATCACCATCTGCTGTACAAGATACCCAGGCTTCATCTACTGGATGAGATGATTCTAGACCCTTGCGACTTGACATATAAGCGTCAATCGAACTTTGCGGCAACCTTAGCATTTCTGGTTCCATTGTCATCAAACATGGTTTGCCGATACAAAAAAGCTAACTAATGCTAACAAAAGTCGGCTTTTTCTTCCTGTTTCACCCTAGAAGTGTCGGCACTATCTAGTCCACAGGCTAACACGATCAATCTGACCGCTTCTTGTTTTAAATTAATCGCAGCGTTTAAATCTCTGTCACTCTCAAAACCACAGCTATCACATTTAAACACTCTTTGAGACAATGACAGAGATGATTTTTTCTCTCCACAACTTGAGCAAGTCTTACTACTGGGATAAAATCTGTCCACGATTACTAACTTACTACCATACAGTTGTGTTTTATATTCTAGCTGCCTTCTAAATTCATAAAAGCCCATATCTGATATAGCTTTTGATAATTTCCCATTTGCTAACATCCCTGATACATTCAAATCTTCTATCCCTATAACCGCGTGGTTTTTGCTAATATAGGTAGTAATTTTGTGTAATGTATCTTTTCTGATGTTGGCTATTTTTTGGTGTAATCTTGCTATTTTGATTTGGGCTTTTCTATAATTATTTGAACATACTTGTTTATGGCGGTTCAAATATTGCATTCTTGCTAACTTTTTCTCATACTTTTTATAACTTTTTACTCCATTAAATACTTCTCCTGTTGATAATATTGCTAGATGATTTATTCCTAAGTCAACTCCTACAAACTCTTGATTTTTCTGTATTTGACTCTCTTCTACTTCTATTTTCCACGAGATAAACCACTTATCAGATTGTTTACTTATGGTGACAGATTTCGGTTTATATCCTGTGGGGAGAACTTCATAAGTTTTCAGCCAGCCAATTACGGGGACTTTTATCTTTCTGTAGTCAATATGAATTGCACCATCTAAGGTAAAAGAATCATGCTGGCCTTTTTTCTTAAATTTAGGAAACCCTTTACTTTTTTTGAAGAAGGATTTAAAGGCATCTGACAAATATCTTAATGCGTATTGAGGGGCGCATTTGGATACGTCATAATACCAAGGATGGGTAGATTTAATGGCTGCTACTAACCATTTGTGTAAATCTATGGCTGTGGGAAATTTGATTTTGTCTTGAGGATTAAGTTTGTTATGTAATAATACCTGTTGACATAGTGCTAAACCTTGATTCCAAGCGTGTCTAGCGACTCCTGCGTGTTGCGCTAGTAGTAGTCGTTGTTGCTTGTTGACTTTGAGTTGGGTTTTGAATCCTAGTAGCATACAGGTATTTTACTGTAATTCTGTCATCAAGAGCAGATGAGTGGAAATTTTGAGCAAATGTTAGTATTTGTTAGTATTAGTTAAGAAAACAGTAACTAGCTACTAACCTTCAGTTGCTAATTCATAAACAATCTTGGTCAAGGAAGCACCAGGGTCAAAACTAACAATCAGGTTTGACATTGATTGTGGTTCACCTCACAGCTTTCCTCTAAGTTAAAGGCAAATATGAATCATGCCAATCTATCTATTGACTATTTTTATTCAGCAATTTTTATTCAGTTTTATCCAGTTGGCTATTTTTTTCACAAGCGTTGATCTAGTCGTTCCTTTTTTACTCAAAATTTCGATTCCAAAAATGTGCCAATATTACGCCAATTAAGGTTTAAGGGTGTTTCTGAGGAGTGAACAAGATAAAACCCCGTTCAAGCTCAGAACAGCAGATGTGCTACAGAAAATTAAAGACCGAGCCGAAGTGATTCGCTTCAACTCACGAGATACCATAGTCCGCGCTCGATAGGGTTCTTCAACAATAAAGGTATTTTTGATAGTCTCATCAGAGACTATCAGAACAACATTAGAGAGTTGATTAAACTTTTGCCACTTTTAAGGTGAATTCTCCATCTAAACGCCCCGCAAATACAGAGACTATAATTGTGTAAGTTCCTGCCTTTTCAACTTTAGTGACCAAGGAAGAATTTGTAGGGACCTCACTTTCGTC
>RDYJ01000114.1 GCA_004293145.1 Nostocales cyanobacterium
AATCTTGTGGGATGGGTATCTTACCCGTCCTCCTGACAGCAGAAGTCAAAAATAAAAGCCTGTTATGAGATCACTTTGTGATCAGTAATACCGTTTCTTTATGAGGCTGCGCTAAATTTCTTTATCTCTTTCTTTGTGTTCTTTGCGTCCTTTGCGGTATGCCTATGTCACGCTACGCGAACGTTATATAATTCGGCGCATCTATGGCTACGCCACGCTACGCTATCATACAGAATTAATATAAGTAGGTTGGCGTTAAAAATTGTTGTTATGACAAGACAGCTATGGTGGAGGGAAGAGGTTTTTTGCGCCTTTCTACTTCAAAATTTTGAATCCATCTGAGATTACATTAGCTTAACCTAACAAATTTATGACTATGAATGAGAAAGCACCAATTATTCAATTAGGTAATCCGATCTTACGCCAAAAAGCTATTTGGGTGACAAATATTGATGATCAGCAGATTCAAAAACTCATTGATGATTTAATAGTTACTGTTTCTCAAGCTAATGGTGTGGGAATTGCTGCACCTCAAGTAGCTGAATCTTGGCGTTTATTTATTGTGGCTTCCCGTCCTAATTCCAGATATCCTCATGCACCGGAAATGGAACCGACAGCAATGATTAATCCCCAGATTATTGCTTATTCATCTGAAGTTGTCAAAGGTTGGGAAGGCTGTTTAAGTGTTCCTGGTATTAGAGGTTTAGTTCCTAGATATCAAGCAATTGTAATTGAATATACGGATCGTCATGGTAAGCTAGAAAAACAAGTATTAACTGATTTTGTCGCTCGCATTTTTCAACATGAGTATGATCATCTGGAAGGAAAGGTATTTTTAGACAGAGTTGAATCTACTGAAGAATTGATGACTGAAGCTGAATATCAACAACGGGTAGTTATAGCAGATGAAAAGGTTGAAGATAATTGACTCCTGACTCCTGTACAGACGTTCCGGCGGAACGTCTGTACTTGATCAAAAAACTTTTATGGCTACGCCACGCAAGCTATCAGCAAACCCTAATTATTTTTCATGTTCCTGCTGATGATTATTTGTGGTGTTATCAGTTTCCAATAACCTTGACATAAACACATCTGGTTTTCTACTCATCATAGATACAACCTTATCAATAGCAATAACTTCACTGATTTTGACCACCATTTCCCACAAAGTATCTTCTTCTGTCTCTTTGTTGTGAGTTCTGTGTTTAAACCATAACAAATCATCTACAACCCCGATAATTGTAGCAAAATACCATTTATCTCGTATTAGTAACCATATTTCTTTCTCTACGTAACTTTGCAGAATAGATTTCATAATACCTGAGATAATAAAAAGTTATTGCCGTACATCTTATGCTGATAATAAATAATATGACAACTGTAATTTTACTTAAAATTATCAAAGCATAAATAATACTTTTATTCAGCCAAAATTGTACATGATAACCAAATACTCACACAAATCAGGGATATATCTGCTGGATGTTGACTTGCTTGATTATGAATTATTTTCACCCAACTTACCCAGTAATTGCCGAATTACATCCGCATCTTCAGCGTTGGGAACTTTGGTAAGATAACTTTGTAAGTCATTGACAGCTTGGGTAAAGTAACCAAGTTGATAATAAAGTAAACCTCTGTCTCTCAGTTCTAAACTGACACCAGGAAACAATAGCAAAATTCGTTCTACCACAGCGAGAGTTTTTTCTAAATTCTGCTGTTTTAAATAAATATATTTTAAATTAGTGAGCATCCGTGCTAAAAAATGCCGCTTGCTGACAACTGCTAAAAATTCTGGTTGTAAATTTACCGACTGCTGATAAATTTGTGATAGCCTTTCTTGACAGTCTTGGGTAAACATTACCTCACCACCATTGAAAGCATCCACAAAAATCTCTATATCTGCAATATCTGGACGAATCAGAAAATGTCCTGGCATTCCTATTCCCACCATTGGAAAATCAATCCGCTTTCCTACCTCCATATAAACTAATGCTAAAGTGATGGGAATACCCGTTCGCCGTTCTATGACATCATTAAAAAAGCTATTACGCGAATCATAGTAATCAATTTTATTACCACTAAAACCTAATTCTTCGTATAAATACTGATTAATACTTTGAATTATTCGCAGTGGATAGCGGGCAACTGGTAAACGTTCCTCTAGCTCTACTGCCATTGTATCAAGAGCGTTGAGGTATTCTTCCGGGTCAAGGTCGGGATATTCTTCCTGGGCAATATATAAAGCTGCCCTGGCCAAGTTGATGGACTCGTCAGGTTGTTGAATCTCTTGGTAAAAATACTGTCGTGCTGACGAGAAATTCATAAGTAGTAGGGATGAAGCGACATATTGTTATTTTAGGGTGATTGAGAGAATTTGTAACTATTTTGGTGTAAATTATCCTGTTTTTCTCCCTTTCTACCGTCTTTAGTCTCTATCACCAATTTAGCACTAATTAAGATTGAAGGTAGTATATAATACTAATTTTCCTTGGTATAAAAATAGGCAATAACTTGAGTTAGCGATCGCCTCAAAGCCATAATAGTAGCCATTTAATGATAATTATAAGATTTTTCAATAAGCTTGAGTATTATTTTATCTTTACCTCATTCCTGTTTTTGGTCTCAAAGGTTTATTCTTAAAGCTTTTGGACGATGAACATACCGAGCCAACTTAAGCTTGACTAATTGATCAGGTTAAGAGAAACTAAATGCTAGTAGATGTAACTGCTAACAAAAGTAATAATTTTTGTAAAGATTCTGAGATATATATTTTGAAAGATGGAACATTATGAAGAAATGGCAACTTTGCTTCTAAGTTCCTTCGGCAATGAAAGATTAACTCCGCTAAAGCAGTTAAGTTCAAGGGTACTATTGAGGTTGGCGTTCAAAGAATGGAAACATTAGAATTCATAATTTATCCAGACGGTCGCGTCCAAGAAAAAGTCACTGGTATAGTGGGAGCTTCTTGTGCTGAGGTAACAGCAGCAATAGAAGCGCAGCTGGGACAAGTGGTAAATCAGGAGCAGACCTCAGAATTTTTCGCTGCCCATGCTACACAGGAATCAAGTGTAGTCAATACCCAAACTGCTTTTAGCGAATGGTAAGTTTTCCAACTCGTTTATTTTTATTGATTACAAACCGCCATGTCACACTTTAGCCAAATCAAAACTCAAATCCGTAACCTAGAATCCTTAAAAGATGCACTTTCTGACTTAGGGATAGACTGGAAACCAGGACCTTGTGACGTACGAGGTTATCGTGGTCAAATCCATCCTGCCGAAGTTAGCATTGAGCAAGAAAATGGGTACGACATCGGTTTTAGATGGAATGGTCAAGAATACGAATTGGTGGCTGATCTACAATATTGGCAACAAGATTTATCTGTAGATGGATTTTTACGTCAAGTCACCCAGCGTTATGCTTATCAAACAGTAGTGAGAGAAACCACTAAAGTTGGTTTCCAAGTTGCTGAACAGCAAAAAAATGAAGATGGTTCCATTCGTTTAGTAGTACAACGCTGGAGTGCCTAATGTCCCAAATGCAGCCGTTCCCAGAAGATTTAGACCAGAATTTTTCCGGTTTAGAGCCAGAATTAGGTGGTTTGTTGCGAGATGAACTAGAACGTTCTGGGTTAGAACCGGAACTGGGCGGACTGCTGCGACAGAAAGGTGTTTATGTCGATGAAATTACTTGTATAGGCTGTAGACATTGCGCTCATGTAGCCCGGAATACTTTTTACATCGAACCAGATTATGGGCGATCGCGTGTGATTCGTCAAGATGGAGATAGTGAAGAGGTAATTCAAGAAGCTATAGATACCTGTCCTGTTGATTGTATTCACTGGGTTGATTATACAGAACTGAAAAACCTAGAAGAAGAGCGCAGATATCAGGTTATTCCTGTAGTTGGTTATCCTGTAGACCATGCTGTAGCTACGACAGAAAAACGACATAAAAAGCAAAAGTTAAAAAACAAACAATAATATAGCAGGAGTTAGAAGTTAGTAGAGACGTTCCGCCTTCCACCTCTTTACTGACCCCTGACTCCTGTATTTATGGATTTTCTGGAAAAGCTTGCACCTTACCATCGGGACTAAAGACAACTCGGAGTTTGAGATTTTGTCCCGCCTTATTAGTAGAAACAAAGGGTTTACCAATTTGTGGTATACCGGTGTTATCAACATATTCTCTAGCAGCTTGATTCAAAGGGAAAATGCGTTCAATAGAACCATCAATATTCAAAATCAAACTATACTCTAATGTTTGTGAAAATCCCGCAGGTGGTCGCCAATTCTTTTGCAAATATTCACTGGCTTCTGCCATTTGAGGTATATCAAATAACTTGTTTTCCTCAGCAGCAGCGTCTGTAGGTAAGGGTGTAGTTCTTGCTGCTCGCAATTTGGCCATTAAATCATGATCACTTGCTGGAGTCGAAGTTTGATTGACAGAATTAGGGCTTTGATTTAATGATTGTGGCTCTGGTTGAGAGGATATTTGTTGAGGAATCTGACTTTGAATGTCATTAGGTAAGTTAGCAACATTAGGGATAGAAGAGGAATTTTGTCCTGTGGTCAGAAGAATATCATTTTGGTTAACTACCCCTGTAGAGTTTCGTTGAGAACTGGTTTTTGTGGATGGGAGTTGTAGAGTGGTGGGAGAAATTGACTTGATTTGCGGTGGGAACGCCAGTCTATTTTTGGGTAACGTTTTAGCTGTCGATGGGACAGTAGAATTTGGGAAAGCAAGAGGACTGGGGTCTAGAGTGGTATCGGCTGGTGGAATCGGGGTATCTAAATTAGGTAACGGCATAGTATTGCTACCAGCAGGGGGAGAAGGCAAATTAGCAAAGGGAGTGAGTCCCGGTTGAGGCGTAGTTGAATCCAGTGATGGTGAGGATTCGAGAGCAACTTTTTCTGAGGCTGAAGTTGAATTTTTAGCTGTTTGCTGTTGGCTTTGCTGGAATTTGCTGGCATATTGCCAAGTTAAAGGAGTTAAACCTACAGCTAATGCCAGCATTGCGGCTACAGGTGTCCAAACAGGTAAACTAGATAAACTGGGAACAGAACTCTCGCCTTTGAGATTTGGTAGTGTGATGACATCAGTAGAATATTCTTCTAAGGCAGTTGCCAAATCAAATAGTTGTAACAGAGTGAGTTGAATTATAGGTCCAGATGTTTGGTTAGCAAGAGAACCGAGATATAGTTTATGAGTTAAATGATCATTAGATTCTAAATAAATTGTTGCCTCTAGAATTCCCATGCTAGAGGGATTTATTGTTTTTGATGATAGTGGAGTGGGCGCAACATCTTTTAATTCTGGCTGCTCAGATTTTGTATTTAACTGTGATGATTCTAAAGAGGTCAAATAAAAGCTATCTGCTGATTTCTGAAGAAGTTGCAGAACGTAATTGGTAACTGCGTTACACAAAGTTTCTAGTTGTTCGCGATCACCCTGAATTGGGACTTTACCCTCTTCTGGAAGTGAGGGATCATCAAAGTGTAGTTTAAACCGTAATTGATCGACAACAGTTTGCCCCATCCAACGGGATAAAGGTGAACTTTCCGCCAATATTTCTAAGGTGCAGGTGGGGGGAGTGTAGCGACGCATGACAGAATTTGATCGAGGCATAGCAAGAATGGCAATAGGGACAAAGAAGTATTTTTGATTTTTGATTAGTAATTTCAAATTTCAAATTTCAAATTTCAAATCTCAAATCTCAAATCTCAAATCTCAAATCTCAAATCTAAAGTTGTTTTGTGGAACGATCCAGTAGAGTTAACCACAGACGACGGTGTCCTGTAGGGGCGCTATAAAACAGCAAATCTACCAGCAGTTTTAGGGCTAAGTTGGTCAGCAAATCTGTAGAGATTTTTTCATCTTCTTCCATCCGTTCTTGATAGATGTTACAGAAAGCATCAATATAATCTCCCAGTAAAGCATTCTGATGAGGTTCTTGATTATTTGCGGCTATTTTTTCCAATAACCCAACAGCACGGCGAATCAACTCCTGATGCTGTTTGGCTAGATGGCAAGTAATCAAAACCAGCGATCGCGCCTCTTCCACATCCAGTTTTTTTCTACCTCCTTGACCTTTGCGTATGGGGTTAGATTGGCGCAGTCGCCATAGGGCTACTCGGTCTGGTAATTTCGACTCTAAATGGAGATCAATGGCCGCAGACAGCATAGCGTCGGAACCAATGTCAGTTAAAGTTTCTAATGCCAATAGCACCAAGTCTAACTGGGTTTTAATGTTGTCCCATTGAACTGAGTTTGGGGTCGGGAACTTGCTTAACTCCTCCCACTGAGAATTCGATGTGGCTGAATTGGCGGCCGATTGCATAACTTTTAGCATAGGTGATCAGGCGAATGGAGGCTGTTGCTGTTACCCTTTTTGAAACAGACCATCAAGTATGAAAATAGGTTTCTCTTCATGTAGCCGTAAATCAGTTTAGTAAACAGCGGGTATCTTGGTTTTACTTTAGATGAAAATTTCTGGTCTCAATATGAGAAATTCATGAGGTTTTGGTGAAGGTCGGGGACTGGGGATTAGGGACTCTTGACTGGGGATGGGGGAATAGATATTAGATATCTGGTGAAAATTAAATGTGCGTTGCCTAGAACCCTTGTAGATGTTCTATGGAACGTCTCTACTTTCTTTTCTGGAGATGTCTATTAGAGTTATTCTCCCCCTGCTCCCTTTTCTATTCACTGTCACCTGTTCACTGTCACCTATTCCCTATTCAACATGAGCAATAGTGACACCAGTACCACCATCTGCTTGTTCTGCTGGTTCGTGGTGACTGACTCTAGGGTGTTGTTGCAAAAATGCGTGAACTCCCTGTTTTAATTTACCAGTACCATGTCCATGAATAATCCACAATGGTCCTGCTGCTTCGGAAATCGCTTTGTCTAATATATATTCAGCATCACCTACCCGTTTTCCGCGCAAATCAACGGTATTTTTGGAGGTACGAATGGCTACAACTGGTGCTAGTGGTAGGTTAACGGCTTGGGTTGGTTTGGGTTTGGTGATGGGTTCTGGTTTTTGTCCATCTAAAGATTCTACGTCTTGTAACTGCACTGTCATTTTCATGATCCCAAAGCGCACACTAAATTCTCCATCTTCATCAGGGGCGGTTAACACTTCGGCAGTTTGCCCTAATTTGGGTATGCGAATGCGATCGCCTACTTTGGGCATAAACCCTGGTTTGGGTTTGGGTGGTAGTGCAGGTTGATATTTTCCAGTAATTTCACTTAATGCCTTAGTTGCTTGCTGGGCATCTTGAGCGGTGGGTTTCCCTTGTTGTAAGCGGCGAATTACTTGGGCAATTTCTCCTTTTGCTTGGATAATTGCTTGTTGTACTGCTACTTCTTGAGAAGCACGTAAATCTTTTTCTCGCTCTTCCAACGCTGTGGCTTTTCGAGAAACTTCTTTGTATAATTTTTCCGCTTGGCGTAATAATTCTTGAGCTTCAGCGGCTTTGGTTTCCTGACTGCGACGTTGAGCTTCTAAACCGGCAATTACCTGATTAACTTCGTCCGTGGCTTCTCCCACTTGGGTTTTTGCGGCTTCTACCACTTCTGATTTTAACCCCAGACGCAAAGCAATGGCTAAGGCGTTGGAACGTCCAGGAATCCCCCACAATAACCGATAAGTTGGTGAAAGGGTAGCATCGTTAAATTCTACTGAGGCATTTTCAAAACGAATATCCTCATATTTCAAAGCCTTAAGTTCCCCAAAGTGGGTGGTAGCAATGGTTAACTGGGCATGATCAGCCAGATATTGTAAAAGCGCGATCGCTAATGCACTACCTTCCACCGGATCAGTACCCGCACCTACTTCATCAAGTAAAACTAGGGATTGGTAATTGGTAATTGGTAATTGGTAATTAGTAATTGGTGATGGGGAAAAATCTTCTCCTCTGCTCCTCTGCTCCTCTGCTCCCCTGCTCCTCTGCTCCCCTGCCTCTTCCCCTGTTCCCTCACTAATAGCATTTAAAATCCGACTAATGCGGCGAATATGCCCGGAAAAAGTAGATAAACTTTGTTGTAAAGATTGTTCATCCCCAATATCGGCTAAAACCTGGTCAAACCAAGGCATTTCTACTGGTTCACGGGCAGGAATAAATAACCCCACTTTGGCCATTAAAGCAGCTAATCCCAAGGTTTTCAAAGTTACAGTTTTACCGCCAGTATTAGGACCAGTAATTGTCACTACTTTGATGTGGGGACTGATTAATAAATCAACGGGAATTACTGGATGTCCTTGTTCATGTTGTTGTTGCCAAACTAACAAAGGATGCCGTAATTGCCGCAGGGTAATTATTTCCTGTTCTTGGCGATTTACGAACCGGGGCGGATTTGCACCTATCCAGAAACTATACCTAGCTTTGGCTGTGGCTAAGTCTAAGGTGGTGACAATGGCTAATAATTTTTCTAAATCAGGTTTAACAGCGCCAACTTGCTCTGTTAAATGGCGACGAATAACTTCTTCTTCTGCTTGTTCTCTTCTGATAGCTTGGCGCAGTTGGTTGCCCATTGGCACAATGCTATTAGGTTCGATATACAAAGTTGCGCCGCTGGTGGATGTGTCGTGAACAATACCAGGAATTGCGTCTTTTTGCGGTGCTTTGACGGGGATAACATAGCGATCGCCCCTTTGGGTGATAATCTGCTCTTGTAATGCTCCCGATTTCACCTGAATGATATTTTGCAGTTTACGTGTAATTTGACTGCGTAATTTTCGCAAATCTTCCCGAATTTCCCCTAATTTTTGACTAGCGCGGTCTGTAACTTGCGCTCTTTCATCAATACAACGGTGAATTTCTTGCTCTAGTTCTGGGTAAGTTCGCAATTCAGCTACTAACTCAGTTAAGATTGGTACATCTTCCTGATTGTCAATTAACCTACGTAAATTTCTCGCACCAGCGAGGGTGGTGGCTATTGCTAAGAGTTCTTCCCCAGACAAAATTCCTTGTAGTTCGGCTCGTTCTAGGGAGTCCCCAATATCTTGAATGCCTTCAAAGGATAACCCAGGCGTAAGCCGACTTTCCAGTTGATAGACTTCTTTGGTTTGCGCTAACAACTCTATACTTTCCGCTTGAGTTGTCGGTATCGGCAAGGCACGGGCAACCATCGCCCCTAACTTAGTTGCCGCAAAGGTGGAAAGGTGCTGGCAAAGGCGATGCCATTCTAATAGTTCTAGGGTTTCAGACTGGATCAAGGCTTCAATATCTAATCTGAAACTATGGTAACAATTCTGGTTGCAAGAAAGTGAAGTTTTTGAGAATGAAATTTTTATGGTTTTTGGTCTCTTGTAGAGACGTTACATGAAATTTATTTACATTTTGATGTGCTTCTATTCTTTAAGCAATTTCACTAATCCATGTTTGAATTGCACTAAGTAAAGTAGTTTGATTTGGTAGAAAGCCTTTTAATGGTGCGTCTAGAGGTTGTTTTGTGATCAAAGCAATATGAATTTCTCCTGCATTTGCTAATTTACGACAGATATTAATTAGCGTTGCGTTTGGTTCGATTTCATTAAATACCAAAGCTAAATTTTGTTTTTGTAAAACTTCTTCTGTTATTATTAAAAGTTCTCGTTCCAAATCAGCAACATCTGAGATTTTTGGTATACTTTTTGCAGGTAAATTTAAACTGTCTTTCCAAATTCTCGTACAGAGTGATTTTGCTATTTCATGTTCGTTATCACTAAGTTGAAGATTTGCAGTGTTGATGATGGGAATACAGCCAGTTTTTTGAGTAGGTTGAAGTTGGGAAAGGAGGGAATGATTATCTGTAAATTGGTTTTCTAGGTTGTTAAGTGGGGGTTCACCGTGCCAAGCGCGGTAGAATTCGGGATAGGTCATGCTTGATGAACAATTCAAGAGAATTTCATAACAATACCAATAACGATCCTTGCAATTCTTATTAAATAAGAATTGAAAATATTTTTTGTTTAAACCCGAAACTATTTCCTTTATCACGTTAACTTGTGCTGTATGATCACAACTTATATCATATAAATAGTCTAAAGCAGCCATGATAGTAGTCTTATTCCTACTTTTGTTAAGTATCTGCATACAGATTTTAACTATTTCTAAGTCGTCATAATACCCACTCTGATGAAGAATATAAATTAATGATTCTAAAAAATCATCATTCTCATCATTCAAATTAGAATTAATTTTTGTGTAAATATTAGCAACTTCGGTATTATCTTCAGAAAATATCTGAATCAATCTATTTATGATTGCTCCTTTGATAAATTTATGTTTAGTTGAAGATAATAGGTCAATAATTTTTGGAGTTTTTGAGGTATTTATCCAATAAACTGTGTCTTGAAAATCAATTTCTAGCTGCTTTATGATTGTTTTGTTATTCTCATATTCGTTGTACATAACCAGAAATGTATGAAAACCAAAATCATCATCTTCTTCTGCACTGTAATGCATCCAAATTCCCAACTTATTAATGAGATATTTTCTAATTTCTTCTCTTTGTGATGATGATCTCATACAATCAAGTTCGTAACGCAGAATCCAATCATAATAGTCAGATTTCGATTTCCATACCTGATCAAATTCTCTAACAACTTCATCCTCATCTTTATAGACAACTGTATTTAAATAGCTATCAGTAAATTCTTGTAAACAGTCCTTAGCAATAGGAAATAAATTATATTTCCAAATATTTGCACAATCACCTTCAAAATTACAACCATCTTCAAACTTTGACATCTCTAACATAAATTCATCTTTGATTTTATGTAATATATCTTGTCTTCCCATCCACAATAAAATTACCTCTTTCCATTTATCTTCAAAAATAAGATAAACACAATTTTTATCGTTATGCTGAACCCAAGGATTAGGATTAGCATTATTATGATTTAAAAAATAATGCCAATCATCAATAACTAAAGCTGCAAAATATTCCTGAAAATTGGGATGAAAGAAAGCATAAACAGCTTCTTCAGTTCTTGTATCTCTATCTACCAAATTTAACCAACCTACTTTATCAGCTAACTTGAATAACCTCTCAGTCATCACCTCAACTGCTAAACGTTTATTCAGCCGAAATCTAACATCCTTGTTAATTCCTGCTAAGGCTAATCTACCTAATGCTTGATGTAATTCTTGCTGCTTGTCATCAGAATCTATAAATTCTTGAGGTACTAACTCACGTTTCCAATCATAAAAATGCCGAGTGTATAAACCAAAAAGTTCTGCTTTAGTTTCTGGTAAATCACTATGCTTATTCTGATAAAAAATCTGACACAAAAGAGATAATCGTAAAGGATTGGTAACTAATTCATAAATACGCTCTTTTCCTGGTTCTCTTAATTTCGCCTTTAGTTCCTCACCACGCTGTATTTTATCCTCATCACATTTAAACCATTCTTCAATAAATTTATCAACATCTTCAGGTTTAAATTCCTGAGTTTTATATGTATCAAAACCAGATAATTCATTATTATTATTAAGACTTGCATCCCAAACATTTAACCGACAAGTCAAAACTACTCGCGCTTGTCCTAACCAGTCTGTCAATGCTTGAGAAATTTTATTTAATGCTGCTGTTGGTGAAGATTCCCCCATTTCATCAACACCATCTAACAACAACCAAACACCACCTTTATAAAAGCGTGACTTTAGCTGTTCTTCTATTTCTGAAGTAAGCTTAAAATCTGGATTAACTAATCTCATTGCATGAGGTAGCCATTTTTCGAGTAGATATTTTTCTAATGTCATCTTTTCCAAGCTACCGAGAGATATAAAAATGGGTAACTCTTTATTTTCTTGTTTGATATATGAAGCAACAGCACTTAATAAAGTTGTTTTACCTGCTCCCGGTTCTCCAACTATAGCGATATGCTTGTTTTTACCAGTAGGATTTTGATTTATTACTTGTTCTAGAAAATCATTATGTTCGTAAATTTTAGCAATGACTTCTTTTTCTAACTGATAAACGTCTCTTCTATCAACATCCTCATCTCGTCTTTGTTGCTGTTTGCGTTCTACTAAACCAAGTGGTACAGGTGGAAAATCTAACTCAAATCCCATTGCTGAAGCTTTGCGTCTGATTTCTTGTTGCTGGTTTTCTAGTTTTGTGTGACAGACTTGTAACCATTCGTCATTATCAGTCTGATTGTGTGTAGTATTTTTAGATTGGCGATACCATTCATCAGCATCAACAATATCTGTTGGTTTGAGTTCTAAAGCTTTTGCTATAGCTTGAATAGTTTTTTTATCTTTTTTCTCTCCTTGAAAAAGAGCATTTACGGTATCAATACTTATTCCAGTCACTTCTGCTAACTTGTCATTATCGTACTCCAAATTTGACATCTTATTTTCAATCAAGGCTAAACCTTCAGGTTTAATAGCAATACCACGGTTACGCTGTTTAGGTTGTTTATTCATAAGTAGGCACTCAACGAAATTAAAACTATTAATAGTTTAATTAATTTTATGGCTGCTTGGGAAGTGGAAATAAAGGAAGATAAAGGATTTAGATATCTTCCCTTATCTTCCCTATACACCGCTAACTTATCTCGATAAGCTCAAATCATCGAGTTAAAAACCTTATCGAGTCAGACTTAAATAAAATTATGTTGAACAATAAACTCAACCTCCTCCTCCACTACTACGGCAAACTTGCAAGAGAAAACGGAATTGGATATCTAGAAGATAGTCGCGGTATTAAACTTCCTAGTTTCACCTCAATCTTGAAAGCTACCAAACCACCAGCAGAAAAAGCACAACTCGCAAAATGGCGACAAAAAGTAGGTAATTTTGAAGCTAATCGAATTACCCAAGAATCAAAACAAAGAGTTACACTCATTCATCAACAAATTAAAAATTACTTTTTAGATGAGCCGATTATTTGCCCTGATTTTATTAAACCTTATTGGCATAACCTATTACCAATACTGGAAAATATTCATAACATCCGATTAATTGAAGCTAACCTATTTCATTACTATCTGGGTTATTCTGGTAGAGTTGATTGTGTAGCGAATTATTGCAATATTCCTTGTGTAATTGAATTTAAAACCGCAGAAAGAATTAAACATCTTTATGATGAACCTTTACAACTAGCTGCTTATTGCGGTGCTGTCAATCGTCAATATGGATTAAGAATCAAGAATACTCTGGTAATTGTCACCACTCCAGATGAAGCAATTGTACATTGGTTAGAACCTAAAGACGTGATGAAAAAATGGCATCAATGGGAGAATAAAGTTACTGAATTTTGGTCAAATCGTGGCATTTTTGATAAAGTTTCAGCCTAGTATAAAACTACAGGAAAGGATTTATGATTTAACCAAAATTGAAAAAGAGACGTTTCATGAAACGTCTCCACTTTTTCAGATATATCTAATCAACCTTAAACCTAGCTAATAATTCCTCACGAGAAAGATTAAGTAATAACTGAGTTCTTTCTGTGAGAGAAAGTTCCATCATCCGAGTTACAATCACAGATAACTCCTCATCTAAATTACCAAAACGGACTGCTAACAAACTCTCTATCATCAAACGCTGTCCGTCTTTTTGTCCTTCCTGTCTTCCTTCTTCTTTACCTTCTTGTTTCCATTCTTCCCGTTGTTTCAGATATGCTGGTGATAAACTCATAATTAACTCCTTTACCTCTTCATCATTGACATCACTATTCAATTGTAAATTTTTTCGCCAAGATGCGAAAATTTCCACCAGTCTGTTCCATTTATCATTCTTTTTTGAGAGTTGAACTACTTCGGTAATAGCTTCCGTTTGGATTTTACCTTTTCCTAGTACCCTTAACCATAGTGTATCCTCTGTCATGGGTAATTGGTTAATGGCAACAATGGCAGTTTTATAAGCTTTTGGGAGGAAATATACTCCTTTTTCCCAGTTATCTTTTGCTTTTCCTCCAAAACTGTTGAGGATTTTTTCAGAACAAGTTGGTGTTAAAATCCATAAACAAGGTAATTCTTCTTCAGATAAAGAACGTTTTTCTCTTTTCGCTTGTCTTAACAATTCACCTTGAACGCTATACAATTTTAACAAACAACTCCTAATTTCTATTTCATTAGGTGCATTGCGATAAGGTTCAAAAAGGCAGCTTGTAACCGCCATTTTTCCTAATAATCCTAACTCTGAATTTTCAGATTTTGTGCTTGGAATAAACCAAACATCAATTTCTTGAACTTCGCTTTTTACATCTTTGCTAGTTGTGACATTACCTAGAGGTGTTAATATTTCCTCTAGATACTCTTTTGCTAGTTGGTCATGGGGTTGTCGTGTCATGAAATTGCGTAAGATACTGGCATTTATTAAATTTATTAGTTTATATCAAGTTTAACTTCATATGGTTTGAATGGAGAGGGGGTTAGCAATTCTAAACCCCTACAAAAATTCATCTGTATCAGGATTTTTGTTAATTTCTATTTCTGAGAGAAGTCGGGGATCTGATTCTTACAATATTCACAAATAAAATAGGATTGCTATATTAAACAGCAGCTTTTTCTTGCACCAAAACGTAAGGCTCAACAATTAGGGCATTAAATCGCTTGCTGCGATCGCTATTCCATTCTCCCAACTGTTCTGGTGTGGGTTTGACCAACAACTGTTCATCAATCCAATTTTGGACAGAGGGAATATTATCACTAGCGATAGCTTCTCCCACATCTAGCAAATCTAAACCATCTGCCACCACAATAATCGCATCTCTTTGTGCATGGGGAATTAGCCAATCCCATTCTGCTTCATCTAGGTTTTGTTGTAATTCTGCTCTTAAATCCGACATAATCTTCAACTTTTGTGCTTTTCATCTTAATTTTACATGATTTATCTATTTAAACATCAAATTAACCAATCACCAACAACTAAATTTCTGATTTAATTTCGTCAATATCTAATAAAGCTACAATTATTCCCGCAATAGGGATAGAGACAAAAACACCTAACAAACCAGCAACTCTAGCACCAACTAATAAAGAAAAAAATACTATAACTGGGTTTAGGTTCATTGTCCCTTGCATAACTCGTGGAGCAATTAAATTATCTTGAATTTGCTGGAGAATCACACAAGCTATCAATACCCTTAATGCTAACCAAGCATTTTGTGCTAAAACAATTAAAGTAATTGTACTCACTCCTAATGTTGCACCTATACCTGGGATCATATCTAGAATTCCTACTATCAGCGATAATAATAAAGCAAATCGGACATTAAAAAATAGCAAGACTATAAATGTGGAAGTTGTCAAAAACAAAGTTAATAATAATTGACCACGAAAAAAGCCCAAAAAGCTGCGTCTGATGATATTTGTAAATTTTTGGCGGCGGTTTTGCGGAAATATTTTCATCAAAAATTTCCATAATTTTTCTCCATCTAGTAACATGAAAAAAGCGACAACCGCAATAAATACGAAAGTAATAAAATTAGTTAGTATGCCTTGTAAAATAGTCAAACTTGTGACTATTGTGGTTAGAGCCTGATTACGGATTTGCGTTTCAATTACACTTAAATCTATTCGTAGATTACGACTTTGGAGAAATTCTTCTAATCTTTCTATGAAAGGAATTAAAGAATTTAAAAAACTGGAAATACTATCAATTAATTCTTGTCCTTGGGCTAAAACTGTTAAACTAACAGTGATAATCAGCATCCCAAGTATCATAATGCTCAGTAAAAAAACTACAATAACTGCTACAGAATGAGGTAAAAACCGCCGGAGAAAGTCTACAGGATAGTTAAGCAAAAAAGCCAAAATAGCAGCCAATGAAAACACTACTATCACCGCTTGAAAATAATCCAAAAGTTGTACAATTGCCCAACCACAAGCAACTAAAAGCAAAAAGCGAACTAAGACTAAATTATTTAATCTCTGCCAGATTTTTTTAGCTGTAAATGCACTCATATCAATTTTAGATTTTGGATTTTATTTTAGAGAAATTGGGGAGCTTGTTGTTCACATCAGCAGCCTTTAACTATATACAATTACAGAATTCTTGACTACATCCTTCCAGCATATTCCTGAGTAGATAAATTCTGTCTGCACTGTGACAATTGATTATCCAAAATCTAAACTTGCTATTAGCGCCCTAAATCGTGCATTTCATTAATTAAAGTCGCACATTTTTGGGTAACAGCTTCTAATTCTGTTTTAGTAGTTGAACTAGGAGCATCAATTAGTTTACCAATTCTTACAGTAATGGGAACTCCACGGGGAAGAGATGAACCTGGTTGTAAAATCTTGTCAGTACCCCATAAACTCACGGGTAAAAAAGGTACTTTGGCTTTAGCTGCTAATAATGCTGCGCCTTTTTTGGGGTCAGTAATACGACCATCAGGGGTACGAGTACCTTCTAAAAAAACACCGACAGCCCAACCTTGATCAAGACATTCTAAAGCCGCACGGATAGCAGCACGGTCAGCACTC
>RDYJ01000115.1 GCA_004293145.1 Nostocales cyanobacterium
AATATAAGATTTTTTGAGGTATTTATTCTCTCTATATTAATCAGGGATAAAAACTTATAAAGAAATTGTTACAAAGTTTAGTACAATGACATCATTACACAAATGAGTATTATTTCCTATTGACATGATAGCAGAACAATTTCCCTGGCTGACCGCGATTGTCCTGTTTCCCCTCCTAGCATCCTTTTTGATTCCCGTGCTGCCGGATAAAGACGGCAAACTGATCCGTTGGTATGCGTTGGGTGTAGGCATCGCTGACTTTGCTTTAATGTGCTGTGCTTTTTGGCTACATTATGATGCTAATGATGCGAGTTTTCAACTAATAGAAAATTATGCCTGGATGCCAGCATTAGGGCTAAACTGGTCCGTGGCAGTAGATGGTATTTCAGCGCCATTAGTTCTTTTAGCTGGGTTTGTCACCACCCTTTCGATTTTTTCAGCATGGCAAGTTGACCGTCGTCCGCGACTGTTCTACTTTTTGATGTTGGTGCTATATTCGGCACAGGTTGGGGTATTTGTCGCCAAAGACCTGCTGCTATTTTTCATTATGTGGGAAGTGGAACTGGTTCCCGTCTATCTATTAGTTTGTATTTGGGGTGGTCAAAAACGGCGCTATGCCGCTACGAAATTTATACTATATACCGCCGCAGCTTCTATATTTATCCTAGTAGCCGCCCTAGCAATGGGGTTATACGGTGATGGTAATATAAGTTTTGATATCAGCGCCCTAGCTGGTAAAGATTATCCTCTAGGTTTACAACTGCTGCTGTATGCAGGTTTGTTTATTGCCTTTGGAGTCAAACTGGCTATTTTCCCCTTACATACATGGTTGCCAGATGCCCACGGTGAAGCATCTTCACCTGTATCCATGATTTTGGCAGGTGTGTTACTGAAAATGGGCGGATATGGTTTGATTCGCATGAATATGGAGCTTCTGCCCGATGCCCATATTTACTTTGCACCAGTTTTAGCCATTCTCGGTGTTGTGAATATTATCTATGGTGCATTAAACTCCTTTGCCCAAACGAACATGAAACGGCGTTTGGCCTTTTCTTCAATTTCTCACATGGGGTTTGTGCTGATAGGTTTAGCCTCCTTCACCGATTTGGGGATGAATGGGGCAATGTTGCAAATGATATCACATGGTTTAATTGCCGCCGTGTTATTCTTCCTAGCTGGTGTTACTTACGACCGTAGCCGTACAATGATCATGAAAGATATGGGCGGTATAGGTCAAGCCATGCCCATCGTGTTTGCGTTGTTTACGATAGGTGCAATGGCATCTCTGGCTTTACCGGGGATGAGTGGTTTTGTTGGTGAACTCTCGGTTTTTGTGGGTTTGACAACCAGCGATGTTTACAGTTCCACCTTCTGTACTGTGACGGTTTTCCTAGCTGCTGTCGGTGTTATCCTCACACCTATCTATCTGCTTTCTATGTTGAGACAGGTATTTTACGGTAAAGATGCGGCATTGATTTGTGATATTAACAATGCAGGTTTGGAAAATCTGGAAGATGAAGGAACTGCTTGTTTCGGTACTGATTGTCTGCTACCCAACCAAGCTGCTTATAGCGATGCTAGACCCCGTGAAGTATTTATCGCTGCCTGTTTTCTAGTTTTGATTATCGGTATTGGTTTCTATCCCAAAGCAGCTATGCAGATGTACGATGCTAAGACTGTGGCTGTCAATGCCCATGTCCGTCAATCTTATACGATCATCTCGCAAACCAACCCCGGTATTTATGCTGGTGGGTTCTCAACTCCGAAAATTGCTGAGGTTGAGGTGAACTCGGTTTTGGCAACTGTAAAGTAAGCTAATGAACCTTTAATTTGCATAATTAGGGCGGGCAGGATGCCCACCCCACAATGTTTTTATAGGTAATATGCAAGTTAAATGCCCAACAGCTAAAACCCAACTTAGAGAACAATATTAAGTTTTGTATTGTTTGCTAGACAAAATACCAAACTTGTGATATTTGATTTTTCCCGCAACCCCAGTAAAAATGGTAGCGGGTATTTTTTTTACGCAAAAATGTCCCCTTTACATGGGATGCTAGTAAAGCAACCCATTTTTAATTTTTAATTTTTAATTTTTAATTGTCACAATGTCTGTAATTTCTACTGTTACTGTTAAAGTTCCCGCCACGACTGCTAACCTGGGTCCTGGTTTTGACTGCATTGGTGCAGCCTTAAGGTTATACAACGAATTTAAGTTTACTCGCAATGATAGCGGGTTAATTATTCAGGTTTCTGGTACAGAAGCTGAAAAGGTGCAAACTGATGAAAGTAATTTGCTTTATCAGGCTTTTGTCAGATTATATGAACACATAAAGCAAACACCGCCATCTGTAAAAATTGAGATTAAGTTGGGTGTACCACTGGCGCGGGGTTTGGGTAGTTCGGCGACTGCTATTGTGGGCGGGTTAGTTGCTGCTAATGAGTTGGCGGGTTCGCCTTTGTCTGAGTTGCAGGTGATGGAGTTGGCGATCGCAATGGAAGGACATCCTGATAATGTTGTACCAGCTTTATTAGGTGGATGTCGTCTGGCTGCTACCAGTCGCACCGGTTGGGAAATTTGTGATCTTACTTGGCATCGAGATATAGTACCAGTTGTTGCAATTCCTGATTTTGAATTATCAACTTCCGAAGCACGGCGAGTTTTACCAACAGAGGTAAGTCGTGCAGATGCAATTTTCAATGCTTCCCATTTAGCTTTATTGTTGCGGGGTTTGGCAACGAGTCGGGAAGAATGGTTAAGCGCGGCTTTACAAGATAAGTTACATCAGCCATATCGTCAAGCCTTAATTCCTGGTTACGATGATGTGAATGTTGCCGCTGTTGCCGCTGGTGCTTATGGCATGGTAATTAGTGGTGCGGGTCCGACACTGTTAGCTTTAACGGATGTAGAGCAAGCGAAAAATGTTGTGACAGCAATGGCGGAGGCTTGGAAACAGGCAGGAATTACATCTATTGTGCGATCGCTCCCCATTGATATGCAAGGGGCGGTGATTTTATAATGGGTAATTAGGGTTTGCTGATAGCCTAGCTGGCCTTTGGGCATATAAAGCTATACCCTATATCAGTTAACTTACTGAGGCATAAATATGCTGACAAAAGAATTTTACAGTGTAATTGATAGCGAAATTAATACACTATTGGAAAAATATAAAGATGATGAATTTATCAAGATACATAAAAATAAAATAGATAATCAGAAATCTTATGCCCTATTAATTTGGTTTCTCGAATTTTACGGTAGAAAATCCAACTATAAAGATTTTATTACAGATGGTCATAGGGATAGCTCCTGCGATATTATTTTTGATAATACAAACAATCAAGGCGATAAGATTTTTTATGTTGTTCAGTCAAAATGGAACAATGCAAATAAGTCAGAGAAAGAAACTGACAAAGATGAAATATTAAAAGCACTTAATGATTTTGATACAATTTTGCGGGGAGAAAAGCAAAATGTTAATGAAAAAGTCAAAGCGAAATTAAATGATCTGGATAATCACCTGAAAGCTAATGGAGAGGTAAAATTCATATTTTTGACACTTTCTCAATATCAAGGGGGTGCTGAGGAAAACATTAGTGGTTTTATCAAGGCTGATGAAAAAACCAAATTTGAAGTAATTGATATCAACCGTATAAAAATAGATTATATTGATAGAAAATATAAAAAAATAGACCCCTTAAATCCACTGGAAACTTACCATAATCCAGAAGAAAATGTTGTCAACTTAGAAATAGTTCCAGCAGAAAAAAATGGAATTGTTAAAATAGAAAAACCCTTTGAAGCATATATGCTTTTACTGCGTCCTAAAAGTATATATGATTTATTTGAACAATATGGATTTGCTCTATTTTATAAAAACGTCAGAAATCCTCTGATACAATCACAATTTAATGAAGATATAGAAAGAACAGCAGTAGAAAACCCTGCCTATTTTTGGTATTATAATAATGGTATTACAGCAATCACTTATTTTTTGCCTACACTCGGCAGAAAAGCTACACAAATAGAATTAACAGGATTGCAAATTATTAATGGCGCACAGACTGTTTATGCAATTTACCGAGCTTACAAAGATGCTTCACCAACAAAACGGAAGCAGATGGATAGTGTATCTTTAGTGACTTTACGCTTATTAAAATCAGGAGGAAAAGATTTTGATTTGAATGTCACCAGATATACTAATTCTCAAAATCCAGTAAATGATAGAGATTTTTGTGCTAATGATGATATACAGATAAAGCTGCAAAACGCATTTTATCAAACTAATTTTTGGTATGAGAAAAGACGTGATGAATTTAGAGAAACTCCGAAAAATATCAAAGAAGTTCCAAATTCTGTGTTGGCAAATGTCTATTTAGCTTATCATTTACAAGATCCTGCTAGTGTGTTAAAAAATTACAACCAACAACGAAAAACTGGTAAAGATTTGAATTTTATCTCTCATAAAGAAGATAAAGACGGTCTTTATGAAAAAATATTTAATGATGAAACAAAATTTGAAGATATGCTATGTGCATTTTATGTATTTGACATAATTTACAGCACTACACCATTTTCATATAGCTATACTTTCAGAACCCATTTCTATCATTCCTTGGCTTTATTTAAAGTAGCTTTTACAAAGTATTTAAAAGCAAAATTTAATGATAAAATAAATGTAAATAAACAGATCATTAAAATTTATGAACAAGGGAATGAAGAAATTATAATTAAAACTTTTAAATTTATTAATCAGTTTGTTAAGAATCAAATTGAGGTCAGCGACAACGAAGAAAAAACAGCAGAAAGAATATTCAAATTCTTATTTGAACTGTCTCACTATGAGAGAATTAAAGAAGCATTAGAAGATTTAGAAATTTCTGTCAAAGATATTGAAGATGTGACTATACAAGAGGACGAGAAACTTATTGAGGGAGAAACCAATGAAGAAAATAATGATTGAGAAATAATACTCAAGATGTGACTGATCAGAAACTTTCTCCTCTTCACTTTTGCCAGCCCTCACAGATAATATAACTATTCCAACGAACATGATATCAAATGCCGAATAGAAGATTTACTTTTATTGATCTTTTTGCGGGAATTGGTGGTTTTAAAATTGGACTAAGCAATAATGGCGGCCATTGTATAGGGTTTAGTGAAATAAATAAAGATGCAATAAATACATATTGTGAAAACTTTCAAATTGAACCTAGTTGTAATTTAGGAGATATTACCAAAATCAAAGAATTACCACCTCACGATTTTTTAACTGCTGGTGTTCCTTGTCAAAGCTGGTCAATTGCAGGTAAAAATCTAGGTTTTCATGATGATAGAGGACAGTTATGGAATGATACAATATATCTACTTCAACAATCTAAACCAAAGGTATTTATTTTTGAAAATGTCAAAGGTTTGGTTGATCCTCGAAATAAAAATGCTTTATCTTATGTCTTGAAAAGAATTGAAAAAGCTGGCTATTATGCTAACTATTTTGTACTTAATTCTTTTGAATATGGTGTTCCACAAAATAGGATTCGAGTATATATTATTGGCTTTAAGGAAAAGGCATATTTCCAAAAGTTTGTATTACCCAAACCTCTAGAAAATAAGCTAAAATTGGGTGATGTCTTAGGCATTACTTCGCCTAAACAAGAAAGTAAAATCATTCAAAGAGACTTATTTGGAAAGGTTGTTGAATCTAAAAGGATGAGTCTTTCAACAACCAACGGATTCAATGATTACTTTTTATTTAATGATCTGAGAAATGGTCATACAACAATACATTCTTGGGATATTATTGAAACTACTCAACGACAGAAGAATATTTGCTTATTATTACTGAGAAACAGACGAAGAAGTAATTATGGTGAATTAGATGGAAACCCATTATCATTAGCACATTTTCAAAGCCTCGATCCGTCCATTACACAAGCAGAAATTGATGAATTGATTAAATTGGAAATATTAAAACTTGAAGAATATCGTTTTATTCTCAAGCAATATAATATTAAAGATTTGAATAAGGATGAAGAACTTCTACTTTCATTTACAAATAATCAAGAAATAATTATTGATAGGTTAAAAAAACAAAAAGAGTTTAAAATAGAAAAGGTGTCAATTATCAAAACAATTGAGTCTCTAAAAGAAAAATATATTATTAAATGTGCTGAAATTCGTTATGATTTTAAGAATACTAAAATAAGTACAGGATTATTTGGCGTAAATCGGATCTTTTTACCAAGTTCTGATATTTTTCCCACTTTAGTAGCAAGTGATACAAATGACTTTATCACTTTAAAAATAATCACTGCCCAAAATCATCATGATTTTAAACAGAAATTCATCCAGGAAGTTTATAGAACCAAAGAATTTAGAAGAATTACTAAAAGCGAGGCTTGTTTAATACAGGGTTTTCCCAAAGATTTTAAATTACCAGAGTCAAGATCAAGATGGATGAAACTAATAGGAAATAGTGTTTCAGTACCCGTAATTGATAAATTGTGTAAAGCGATTATTGAAACTGGGGTATTTGCAAATTAAGTGCGATAATTTTGTAGGCTGGATTAATGAAATGTAACGTTAACTAAAAAACTTCAAGATATTTTTCAATGTTAAAAGATTTATCATAATGTATATATATGGATAAAATTCAAGCAGAAATCAAAGAACTCAACTCACAAATTCAAGCACTGCAACAAGAAAGAGCCGCATTAACCCAAAATCATATAGAATCTAGTGAAAATAATACAACCTTAGCAATAGTAGAAGCATACCGTCGTCAAGCTAGAGAAAATGCTCAATTATCTGCTGAATTGAAAGGAATTGATGATGCGATCGCTTTTCTAGAACAGCAAAAACAACAGAAACAAGCCCATCTCAATGGAAAACTAACTTTTTCAAAACGTCTTTTGCAGCAACAAGAAGAATTAGAAGAAGCAAAAAAAGTCGCCCAAACCCATGCAGACAGAGTTAATGAACTCGCAAGAGAACTAGCAGCCGAGATTAAACTGCTCAAAGCTTGTGCTGATGAACTTAGCCCTATGTATTGGCAAGTTTACTATAAACCCTTCATTACCGGATTTAAAACCATCTCCGTTCCCTATGTCCGTTCTGATGGGCAAGTGTGGAATATTGTCAACCGTGTTGTTTAGGTATTAAAAACCAAGAATAAATACTTTACCAAATCAACATCAAAAATTTAAATAAGAATTATAACTTAAACAAGCGGCAAATAAAGCCGTTTTTTTTGTTGACGTTACAAAAATTTATGTTTAGAATAGCAGCGAGAGGATTTCAGTAAGTATTTATTACTATTGATCCTGGGGATAGAAATTATGTTAAGAAATGTGTTTACAAAAGTAACGATTTCTTAATATAATGTAATTAAAAGAAAAAATCAAAATTGATTGTCAACAGTGATGAATCCGATACAAATCCCTTGGCTATCAGCCATAATTTTCTTGCCCTTGGTGGCATCTCTAGCCATTCCCCTCATTCCCGACAAAGACGGTAAAACCGTTCGCTGGTATGGTTTAGGAGTAGCCTTTGCAGACTTAGCATTAATGATTTTTGCCTTTTGGCAAGGTTACGACTTCCAAAGTTCAGCTTTACAAATGACAGAAAGCTATGCTTGGATACCCCAAATTGGCTTTAACTGGTCTGTAGCGGTTGATGGCTTATCAATGCCCTTGGTACTGTTGGCAGGTTTAATTAACACACTCGCAGTATTCGCGGCTTGGAAAGTAACCAATAAGCCGCGTTTATTTTATGCGTTAATGCTGGTGATGTACAGCGCTCAATTAGGCGTATTCCTCGCCCAAGACTTATTAATGTTCTTCTTAATGTGGGAAATCGAGTTAGTACCTGTTTACTTGCTAATTTCCATCTGGGGTGGAAAAAACCGCCGCTATGCAGCTACCAAATTTATTATTTACACCGCCGCCGCATCTATATTTATTCTGATAGCCGGGTTTGCAATGGCTTTCTATGGTGATAACTTCACCTTCAACATGACAGAATTGGGAATGAAAGAATATCCCCAAGCTCTAGAACTAGCTCTATATGCAGGTTTCTTAATTGCTTACGGTGTAAAACTACCAATTTTCCCCTTTCATACCTGGTTGCCTGATGCCCACGGTGAAGCATCTGCACCTGGTTCAATGGTATTAGCTGGTGTTTTATTAAAAATGGGTGGTTATGCTCTAATTCGTTTCAACGTAGAGATGTTAACCGATGCCCACGTTGTTTTTGCTCCCATCTTAGCAATTTTAGGTGTAGTCAATATTGTTTACGGTGCTTGTTGCGCCTTTGCTCAAACCAACCTCAAACGCCGGTTGGCTTATTCTTCCATTGCCCACATGGGTTTTGTATTAATAGGAATTGCATCTTACACAGAAATTGGTATCAGCGGTGCTGTGTTACAGATGGTTTCTCACGGTTTAATTGCTGCTAGTTTATTCTTCCTCTCTGGTGTCACTTACGAACGTACTCACACTTTGATGATGGATAAAATGGGCGGTATGGCTAAGGTAATGCCTAGAACTTTTGCGCTGTTTACTGTTGGTTCAATGGCTTCTCTGGCTTTACCCGGTATGAGTGGTTTCGTCGGTGAGTTGATGGTGTTCTTGGGTATTGGCACTAGCGATGTTTATAGTTCTAGTTTCAAAGTTGTAGTTATATTCCTATCAGCAGTTGGTGTAATTTTGACACCTATCTATTTACTCTCCATGTTGCGTCAAGTGTTCTACGGTCAGCAAAGTGAAGAGTTACATTTAGATGCTGTAGTTGCTGATGTTAAACCTCGTGAGTTGTTCATCACTGCTTGTTTATTAGTTCCTATCATCGGTATTGGTTTCTATCCTAAGTTAGTTACAGAAACCTATGATGTGAAGACTGTGGAAGTTGCGGCTCATGCTCGTCAAGTTTTACCTGTTGTGGCTCGTCAACAACCCACTAACTTGTACTCACAAATCTTTACTGCTCCCACTTTGGCTAGTTCTGAAATCGTTAATATATCTGAGTAATTATAAAGCCTGAAAAGGGGCTGCTAGTAAATCTTAAATAAGAGGGGTTTTAGGGGTAGTTGAAAACTGCCCCTATAGTTTTTCTAGGATGGTTTAGGGCAGGCAAAATGCCCACCCTACAATAACTAAGCCATTACTAACACTACATTATGATCAAAATGATCAAATTTTTGCCATTGGTGGAAACACAGAACTGCTTTTTGGTGCTTCAGGCGAAGCAAAGAATTTCTCAACCAACAATTCTTGAAAGATTTTTAATGAATCTTGCCAGTTTTCAACTATTTGCTGCAAGTCTTGAATTTTTTCAGATGGAGTATTTCCTAATAAGGCATAGTTAAAATTCCCAGAAAACAAAATCGCAGCTGCTACTTTATCAGGAAACTGTACATTTGCTTGGTTAATACTTAAGTTGAGTATTCCCCGTTTTAAGGGATAACTTAACTGCAAAGCAGCATTTACCTTTGCTCCTTCAAATTCTTGCCATGAACCAGGTGCTAAAAGTTTCCGACTTATATATTGATAGGCATCAGCATCTGAGTTAAATGTAACAAAGCCTCTGGGATTAATTCCTACTCGCTGATACTCAACCTGTGATAGCTTTTCTACTAGCTGTTGAGTAATTCTTGGTACTTGAATCTCCTCCGGCTGTTTTGCACCTATCGCCTCTGCTAAAGTTACACTATTAGGCTGGGCAATAATTCCTACACCTGAATTGAAAAAAATCTGCACTACACCATTTGTATAAACTGGTTGTTTGGCTAATTCCCAATCTGCGGGAATAACCCCGGTATACTTCAAAAAATCGGGTGTCAAAACTGTGGGATTCAGATTTTTAGCACTAATAGAGATTGCTAATTCCTGAATTTCAAAACTTTTGCTCATGTTTAATTTTGCCTACTCTGATCACAACAGGAATACTGTATTACCAAATGCCAGTATAAATGTTTTGCAATAGAATTCCTTCATCACCCCAACGCCAACCGATTTAATTTAAAATTATGAGTAGTAATATTAAGAATTGTAAAAGAAAGTATCAATGCCTAGCCTATCCCTTCACTCCAAGCAATCCCGCGTCATCGTCATCGGTGCGGGAATAGGTGGACTAACCGCCGCCGCATTATTGGCACATAGAGGTTATAGCGTCTTAATTCTCGACCAGGCTTTAGTTCCTGGTGGTTGTGCTTCCACCTTTAAACGTCAAGGGTTTAGCTTTGATGTCGGTGCAACTCAAGTCGCAGGTTTAGAACCAGGAGGAATTCATCACCGCATTTTCTCAGAATTAAATATAGATTTACCAGAAGCAACGCCTTGTGACCCTGCTTGTGCAGTTTTTCTCCCTGGAGAGTCCACACCTATCAATGTTTGGCGTGATGCTGAAAAGTGGAAACAAGAAAGACAGAAACATTTTCCAGAAAGTGAATCTTTTTGGCAATTATTAGCAACTTTATTTAATGCCAGTTGGGAATTTCAAGGACGTGACCCCGTTTTACCACCCCGGAATTTATGGGACTTATGGCAGTTAACTCAAGCAGTACGTCCGAGTACATTTATTACAGCACCTTTCACCTTATTTACTGTTGGGGATGCTTTACGTTTATATGGTTTAGGAAATGACAAAAGACTGCGGACATTTTTAGATTTACAACTGAAGTTATATTCCCAAGTGAGTGCAGAAGAAACCGCTTTACTTTATGCAGCTACAGCGTTGAGTGTATCTCAATCACCTCAAGGATTGTATCATCTCCAAGGTAGTATGCAAGTATTGAGCGATCGATTGGTAGAATCTTTAGAACGAGACGGTGGTAAATTATTAATGCGTCACACCGTTGAAAAAATTAATGTTGAGAATAATCAAGCTAACAGCGTAGTTATTAGAAATCAGAAAACAGGGGAAATTTGGACCCAAACCGCAGATCATGTAATTGCTAATGTCACTGTTCAAAACCTGGTCGAATTATTAGGAGAAAAAGCCCCATCTGGATATAAACAAAGAGTAGAAAAATTACCACCTGCTTCTGGTGCTTTTGTGGTTTATTTAGGTGTAGATAAGAGTGCAATTCCTGATCAATGTCCACCCCATCTACAATTTCTATATGATATTAACAGACCCATTGGTGAAAATAATTCCTTGTTTGTATCTGTCAGTCATGAGGGAGACGGACGCGCACCAGCCGGAAAAGCCACAATTATCGCTTCTTCTTTTGTTGATTTTACTCCTTGGTGGAATACAGAAAATTATCAAGAATTAAAAGATAAATTCACCCAAGATGCAATATCCAAACTTTCCCAATATTTTTATTTAAAACCAGAAACAATCATTTATGTAGAAGCAGCCACACCTAAAACTTTTGCTCATTATACCGGAAGAGAAAAAGGAATTGTTGGTGGAATCGGTCAAAGAATTCCTACCTTTGGTCCCTTTGGTTTTGCTAATCGTACACCTATTAATAATTTGTGGCTAGTTGGTGATTCAACTCATCCAGGGGAAGGTACAGCAGGGGTGAGTTATTCAGCTTTGACGGTGGTTAGGCAAATTCAAGCTCAAGGCTAGAATTTTTTCTCACGCAGAGGCGTAGAGGCGCAGAGAGAAGAGCGCACAGAGAGGATTTTCTGTATGTCAAGTGCATGACATACATTGCATGGCGGACTAAGATATGGAGGTACTGAGAAAGCAAAATAATAATATGCTGAGAAATGAAGACCTGAAGCACGAAAAAAGAATAGTTTGGGTTGATGATCCAAATAATTATCCTTGGGTGCGAGAACAAGACATAGAAGTAGAATATTCACGACCTAAAATAGATAAATTGAAGCTTTATGCTGCAATGGGAATTTCTGAATTTTGGCGCTACAACGGAACTAAATTAAGAATCTACATCCTCACAAACGGACAATATTCAGAAACTCAAATCAGCCCCACTTTTGCACCTATCCAAATCACAGCAATTCCTCGATTTATTCAAGAAAGTAAAAAAATTGGACAAATGTCCGCAACTCGCGCTTTTCGTAATTGGGTAAAACTGGCAATAAATGACTAAGTATTACACAAAAAAAGGGGGCTGATTTAATACAGTCCCCCAAGTTTAATGATGAATAGGTAATAGTTTTTTCTTTACCACTTACCAATTACCCATTACAATTCATCACTGATTGATGGTGTTGGAGATTGTTCAGCTTCAGGTGATGGGGTAAATGATGAATCAGGTGCTGTTGTAGGTAATGTCCGAGGCATCATAAACCGTCGCCAAGTTCTAATTTGCTCTTGTGCATCTCTGTAAGCCGAACTGGTAGGAGGAATTAACCTAGCAGTTGCAATACTTCTAGGAATATCAAACTCGCTTTGAGAACGTGCCATTTGCAACAGTTGCTGACTCCATTGATCAATAGCTACATTTACATCCATGCGTAAAATATTACGGTTAGAAACCCGATCCGCTAACCGGATTGCTTCAGCTAAAGCCTCTGGTGTGCCAGTAATAGCAACTTCTCTGGCTTTTTTCCAGTTTTCTCTAGCTCGAATTTGTTCTTGCCAAGAATCCACTGCTATTTGTGCTTCACTAGCAAGCGCCCTTCCTGAAGAAGCAATTTTTTGAGCTTCCCTAATAGCAGTATTTAAATCACCACTTTCAGCAATAACCCGTGCTTGATCCAGATAGGGTTTGTCTTGAATGCGCTGAATTGTCGCCGTCCAAGTACGGATTTTTTTCCTGGCTTCTGGGTATAATGCACGACCAGAACGAATTTGACTAGCCTCGGCGATCGCTGCTTGTAGAGAGTTAATCTCCTCTAATAAAGCTATTTGGTCAGCACGTTCTAAATAAGGTCTGTCTTCAATAGATTCTACTTGTTCACGCCAGCGACTCATCTCCTGTCTAGCTTCTGAAGCACGGGGGTTATTGTTGGGAATCATCTGTGCTTCGGAAATAGCTGCCGTTAAGTCATTAATTGTACCTTGACTAGCTAGGGTTCGAGCCTTTTCCAATCGAGAAACATCTTCAATTTCTATCTGCCAACGGGCAATTAGTTCTTGTGCTTTCTCATACACTTCCCTTGAAGCATCTATTTGTTGGGCTTGGGAAATGGCAGCCTCCAAACCAGAAACAGTACCTATCCAAGCACTTCTTTGGGCTTCACCTAAAACCACAAAATCATCGATTTCTGATTGTAATTCAGGAATCGGCGGAATTTGTCTAGCGATTTCCAATGCTGTATCAGCATCACGCTTATCCATCTTAGCTTGTGCCAATCCCAATATTTTGCGCCCAAATACAGGAATTAATTCCTGAGCTTTTTTGTATAGGTAACTATCCGACTTAATCGAATCAACTAACTTAATAGCCGCTAAAACATTATCTACCGAGCGACTGTTTGCTAAACCTTCAGCCTTATCGAGTTTATCACCATCTTCCCGCGCTGTCACAATAATGCGATTTAGTTCATCGTATTTAGTAGTTGCCCAATATTTATTATTGATTCGCAGTAGCTTGGATGATAGCATAAAAGCGGATTGCCAATGTCTTTCTTCCAGTTCTTTTACAGATTCTTGGTATATTTCATCCGCTTTTGACCAGATAGACTGCCATTTAGTAATTTGCTCTTCTACTATTTTACGAGCTTCCAGGTCTTCAGGAACTTGTCGAGCAGTAGTGATCGCTTCCTCTAAATTTCCCGATTGGAAACTTTGATCAGCTAACCGTAAAATATCCCGTGACCACTCCTCTAAAAAACCATTAATTTGTTCTCTGAGCGGGTGATTTTTTGGCAATTCTCTCACCAGTGCGATGGCTTGCAGTAAGTCATTCACAGTTTGCTTAGAAGCTGCCAGGGAAGCACAATGTAACCGCACTGAAGCACTGGCTACAGGCCAAAATATTTTGGGGCAATTTGGTGCTGATGGTAGTTTGAGCAGCATCGCTACTGATATAAATCCGATGCTGCTGGGAACTAATGTTAATACGATTGACCACATTACCCAGCTTTTCATCCAGCTTGGCAATTTCTCAGCTACATTACTGAGATTAAAAGATTCCTCTGAATGGTTTTTTATAGGTAATCCTTCTGTATTTTTCTCGTCTTCCTGAGTCGCTGATTTAAAGTTAGAACCAGTAGCTGGGACACCAGATGGTTGAGTTGTCCCGACTTCTGAAGTTCGGGATAATCTTGTATTTTGATCCGGCTGACTAGCTCTGGCTGGAGACCAACTATCTGAAATATCCCGTTCTGTCATCTCTCACACCAAAGTAATTGAATAGCAGTCTCTCAGACTGATAATTCCATTTTTGTCATAGTAACTTTCTTTCTCGTCATTAAACAGCAATTTTTTTCATTTTCTATCTCCACACATAGCATTTACATTTATTGGGTTTAGTAGTATTTCATACTTATTCTGAAACAGAAGTTTCCTTTTGTAAATCAACAATGAGTTGAGCTAGATTATCACTACTAGCTTGATAAACATTGCCACAAAAATCACAAGTTGCTTCTGCACCATCATCTTTAATGATCATGTCTTGCAGTTCTGCTTCTCCCAGAATTTTCAATGCTCCCAGTACCCGCTCAAAAGAACAACCACAATGAAAGCGCAACATTTGACTTTCCGGAAAAATTGTCAATCCCATATCTAAGAGTAAATCATTAAAAATTTCCGTTAGCGTCTTTCCCGATTGCAACAATGGTGTGAACCCTGATAAAGCAGATACCCTTGATTCTAATGTGGCTACTAAGGCTTCATCTCTAGCCGCTTTGGGTAAAACTTGTATTAGTATGCCTCCTGAAGCTGTCACTCCACCTGCACCCACAAATACACCCAAAACCAAAGCCGAAGGTGTTTGTTCCGAATTTACCAGGTAATGAGCCACATCATCACCAATTTCCCCAGAAACAAGTTCAACTGTACTAGAGTAAGGATAGCCATAACCGATATCTCTAACCACGTAGAGATATCCACTACCCACTGCACCGCCAACATCTAGTTTACCTTTACAATTAGGAGGCAATTCTACAAACGGGTTCTGCACATAACCCCTTACAGTTCCATCTAACCCAGCATCTACCAATATACCACCTAAAGGACCATCGCCCTTGACCCGGACATTGACCCTCGATCCAACACGCTTCATACTAGAAGCCATTAATAAGCCTGCTGACATAGTTCTCCCCAGTGCGGCTGTAGCCACGTAGGATAGTTTATGGCGCACCCGTGCTTCTTCTGTTAAGCGCGTGGTAATTACACCCACCGCCCGAATCCCACCATCGGCTGCTGTAGCCCGCATTAATTGATCCGCCATAAAAACCCTTACAATTCTTAACAAGATGACTTTTCTATTGTAAGTTTTCTGGGGACTGGGGACTAGGGACTGGAGACTGGAGACTGGAGAAGAAAATTTTAGATTTTAGATTTTAGATTTTAGATTGGAGTTAATTTAAGGATAATCCATAATCCAAAATTGAATCACCAATTACCAATTACCAATTACCAATCACCAATCACTATGTTAGGTACTTTTCAACACAGCCAATTAAGAATAGAAATCGAAGCATCAGCCAATGCTATTCACGATAGTCTGTTAATTCCTGCACAACTGCAAAAATGGCTACTGGGACAAAGTTTTTCCCCTGGAATGCCGGAAAAATTATCATCTGGTTTTGATTTTACTACTTCTACCGGACTAGTCCAGATTCATCATCATGTAGATGTAGCTAAAACTAATTGTCTTCGTTTACTACTCAGTGGTGGAATTGACGGTTTTCATGAATGGTACTGGGGGGAAGGTTGGGTACAGTCTCGTTTGGAAGGTGTGTCAGTTTTACCTTTGAATTTAGGTCAGACTTTAAGTTTGTTGAGTTTGCGTGAGTTTTTAAGAAATAGCCAAGGTTAGAAATGTAATTTTTAAACTTAACTTTGTGGTTGTGTTGTGTTATACTCACGCAAAAACCCAAAAACGCAAAGAATGAAAGGCGCTAAATTTTTTTTGTGGGGTGTGTCAAACATAAACAGATTTTTGAAATCTGACTCACCCTACTATTATCTCAATTGGGTAAGTGTTTCGAGTATTTTCACGAATGCTTGTTTATGGGCTGCGCTGAACATATTATGCTTAACTTTATGCTTAACTCTACTCCCTCTTTCCCCTTAACCGAAGAGTATTGCAACTCATTCCTATTTCCAACCCTACGGAATGTATTTCTTGAAAGCAAAGCAAAAGCCCCGACTAAAAAAATAGAGGGGGCTTTTGGGAATATAGAACCTGGCATCGAGCTATTTTGGCGTGGGGCAACCCCCAGACTATCGTCGCCGCAGCAGCGTTTC
>RDYJ01000221.1 GCA_004293145.1 Nostocales cyanobacterium
ATGACATTACAAAAATTAGTAGAACTCAAAGCAAAATATCCAGGTGCAATAAATTTAATTGAATTAAAACAATACTTAGAACCGGGGCAAATTGATGATAAAATTAACGAATATATAGATAAAATAGAAAAAGAGATTAAATTGCGATCGCACATTATTCAAGCAGTCAAAGAAATTCCTAAATCAACTAACGAAATTTCTGTAACAGTGATAGAAATTCGTAGTCACTATAACGCCATCAATAAATCAAATTTAACAGATGAAATAGTCCATGATTTATTAATAGAACTATCATCACCATTAACAGGTTACTTAGGAAAAGAAAAAGGAAACGACTGGAAAAATGATAAATTCTATTATTTACGAGAACTAACAATTTAAAAATAACTCTTCTCTCTTCTTTTCTTCCCTTCGTGTCCTTCGTTCCTTCGTGGTTCGTTTCTCAAATTATCCCAAACTCAAAACACCCGCTGGAAAATTCACCACCAAAGGTAAAAACTCCAACCATTCTGAACCCAATAAAATTTCCGTTAACTCATCACCAGCATAAACAGGAATTTCATACTCTTGGTTATCCAAAATTACCTTACCTAAATATCTTTTAAAATTAATTTCACCCTGAGCAGTTCGCAAAATTTCTTTATCTATATACTCCCATTGGAGACTATCTAAATCTTGCGTATTAATAGCCATAAAACCCGTAAAACCAGTATCAAACAAAGCATCAACAGGTAAATTCAAACCATCAGCAGTAATTAATTCAACTTCAAAAAATAACTGCCTCCTCTCACCAAAATACCCCTGTATCATATTCTACCAACTGCCCCCGATTCATTTAAGCAAAAAACACAATGGTCAGCATTTGGGAATTTATCATGCGCTTTTTTGTGTGCAACTTCCTTATCTTGATCAATCACATAATCACCAGTATTTAGCTCAATGGCAATATACCAACCATAATGATCTTTGATCAACTCAGGACGTAATTTTTCAAAAATAGCTTGATAACGTTGATGTTCTGCTTCATTCTCAGCTTTACGTTTAGCTAACTCTTCCGGTGATAATGTCAGTTCAGGGAAAATACGTCCTCTTCTTCTTGGTTGTTGTGATGTTAGTTGAGTCATAGTTTTTAACTCCGATTTTAACTATTTTGATTGAAATAATTGTAACATATTATATTTTGTTGTCCAAATAACCCTGGTTCATTTTTTGTAAATTAAGCTTTTGCGTGAGATTAAAAAATTTAAATCCCCGACTCCTTAAAGAAATCGAGGATTTAAAAAACCAAGATAATTAATTGTTTTTTAACCGAGAGAAACAGTTAAACTACCTGGTTTAGCCAAATCACCGGTTAACACCACACCGCGATCATTAGCATGGAGATGACGGAGAATTTTGTAAATTGCTTCTACTTCTGCTGAAGCGCCAGCTTTATCAGCAACCTCAGAAATAGAAAGTGCTTTCTTTTCTGTTTGCAATACCGTCATTACTTTTTGTTGTAAATCGAGAATAACAGCGGCGGCTTTTTTACCAGCTTCCACACCTGGTTGGTGATAAGCATTGACATTTACTAAACTGGCATAGAAACCTACAGCCCGTTCATACAATGCAATTAACGCGCCAACTGTGCGAGCATTAACTTGAGGAATAGTCACCGTAATAGAATCGCGGTTATTTTCATACAGTGCTTGACGAGTTCCTAACAAGAAACCAGCCAAATAATCACCAGAAGTCACACCTGGATCAATTTCTGGAGATGCACCTTGACGGTCTTCTAAAACCTCAATTAAGGTTGCAAAGAAATTGGGTACACCTTCCCGCAATTGTTGAACATAGGCGTGTTGGTCAGTAGAACCTTTGTTACCATAAACGGCAATACCTTGATATACAGTTTTACCGTCTAAATCTTTTTCCTTACCCAAAGATTCCATTACCAGTTGTTGCAAATAGCGGCTAAATAATAACAAGCTGTCTTTATAAGGTAAGACAACCATATCCTTTTCGCCTTTGCCATTACCGGAGAAATACCAAGCCAAAGCTAACAAAGCCGCTGGGTTATTTTTGATATTAGCGACGCGAGTAGCGTCATCCATTTCTTTTGCCCCATCCAGCATGGCACGGACATCAATGCCCTGTAAAGCCGCAGGAACTAGCCCCACAGCAGACATTTCCGAGGTACGTCCACCCACCCAGTCATACATAGCAAACCGGGCTAACCAACCTTCAGATTTTGCGACTTTATCCAAGTTGCTATTTGGTCCGGTAACAGCCACTGCATATTTAGCAAAGTCTAAATTTTTGGCAGCGTAGGCTTTTTTCACCTCAATCATGCCATTACGGGGTTCGGGTGTACCCCCAGATTTGGAAATGACTAATACTAAAGTGCTGGCTAAATTGTCGATTTGGGAGAGAACCCGATCAATACCTGTAGGATCGGTATTGTCGATAAAATGAATTTTCAGCGGGGGGAAATCCGGGGACAGGGCTTCAGCGACAAATTCTGGACCCAAAGCCGAACCACCAATACCGATAGAAATTATATCTGTGAAGCGGCTTTCCTTGGGGGGATGTACAGCCCCAGTGTGTACCTGGTCAGCAAAGGCTTCAATTTGTTCTAAGGTTTGGACAATTTCTTGTGTCAGTTCTGGAGTCGGCGCTAAATCGGGATTCCGCAACCAGTAGTGTCCTACCATCCGGTTTTCATCAGGATTGGAGATCGCTCCCTTTTCCAAAGCTGCCATATCCGCAAACGCCTTGTCAAACTTGGACTGCAACGACTCCACAAAGGCATCATCGAACCGCATCCGGCTAATATCTAGATACAGTCCTAATCCCTCGTGGAAATATAACCAATCTTGGTAACGTTGCCAAAGTGCCTTAGCATCCATCATGAGGGAATTCTCACATATATTGGTCAAACTCCAGTTTAATGTATGGTTTTGGCGATCCCTGCTTTGTCTTATACAGTTTTTAATCAGGTGGCTGGAGATTGGGTGCAGGGGAGCAGGGGAGCAGAGGAGCAGGGGGCAGGTGGAGAATAACTGATAACTGATTTAAACATCAGGCTGAGGAATGACACGCAAAAATTTGACTATTTCCCCTGTAATTTCTATACCTACAAGATAATTATCTATAGTGAAGCGATAAAAAATACCCTCATTATCAAGCTGTCGCAACTCTGGCAAATTATGCAGATGCCACTTCTGAGTAGCCCACTCAACAAAGACAAAATCATACACCCGTTCATAAGCAGCGGGTTCTAAACTCTTCAGGTCTACCAGAAAAGACCTTGCATAGCGCACTTCCAGATTCACTCTTGCTCACCCATTTTTTTTATTAACTTTCGTTTCTGATTACAGGAACATTAACAACCGTATCGCCTCTTCATAGGTTAATATGTCCCACGGATGCTGCGACGACTTAACTTGTTCCATAGCTTTGAGCATATAAGAGTCAAAATGCAAGGCTTGAACTACCTCCCAAACACTTTGCAGATCCTCATCAGCTATTTGCTCAATGAGGTGGTGCATCCTGATCCGCAGTAAATTCATAATGTTAAATACCATCTACAGTTCAGGTAAATAGTAGACAATACCCAAGGTACACTACAATCTATTCCGTTGCATTCTCAGATAGGGAATGGGGTGTAGGGTATAGGGTATAGGAAAAAATGAATTCTTGCTCCTGACTCCTGACTCCTGACTCCTGACTCCTGACTCCTGACTCCTGACTCCTGACTCCTGACTCCTGACTCCTGACTCCTGACTCCTGACTCCTGAC
>RDYJ01000116.1 GCA_004293145.1 Nostocales cyanobacterium
TGTCCTAATTTTAACCATTGACGACACTGATTAGTTTCCTCTGGGCTGTCCAAGCTAGTCAAACACAGGGGAATTATTTGACTATGCAAACAGCCATAGTAAAGTTCTTGGGATTTTTCCAGGGAAATGCCTATATTTAGCTGATATCCCACATCAATCAACTTTTCTACCCTTTGGATATCTGTACTAAAAGAACCGTTAGAGTCGTGTAATAATTGCCACAACAACCGGACAATTAACTGTTCTAATATTTGCTTACCTTCAGGTATATTTAACTGACAGCGGAGATGTTTGGCTTCAGTCGCGATCGCTTCTAGTTCGAGGATGTGATTCCAACTTAATTGGGTTTCGGTGATATCTTGCTCTAGCGTTCGCAATGTCATCATACAGCGATAACCTAAAGCAATCTCAGCCGCTACCTGTAATTCTTGGGGAACAGCTAACTCATCCCGATGAAATGCCATAATCACACCGTAATTTTCACGATATGTCTGGGTATATAACTGATCTAAACGAGTCAATGTTTCCTGACTTAACAACCGCATAATCCGATGGCGTTCTTCTGCAAATAAATTTTGCAGGTTAAAGGCTTCATCCCCAAAAATCTGGGTCATCACCAAGATAGCATGAGCCGCACTCGCTTGTTGTAGCGAGGCAAAGAGCTTTTCTTTCAAGTGGCCATAATCACGCCTACCTGTAAACTGTTGAATGCAGCAATGAAAATCCCAGCCTCCCAGATGCAAAACTGCAAACACCAAATTCTCACTTTCCCAAGTAATTTCTGACACTAACTTCAAGTGTCCAACTGCCATTGTTAACGCGCCCATACGCTGCATTTGATAATCTAACTCATGGGCTGTGTAGCAATAAACGCGTTTTTGATAATTATGGAGATTTTCAGAGCAATCTTTTGCAGAGAGAGCATTGTTGTGATTGTTGAATAAGGAAGTAATCGCGTAGTGGGCGGTAACTTGTTTAAATCCAACTTGGGCAGTTATGACCAATTGACGATAAATTTCAGCCCCATGTTTAAAGTGTTCAACATTACTAGGGGCTAAACCCAAACGTTTGAGAAAGCCTTTTTCTAACTGCACACCTGCCACATCTCCCGCTAATTCTAAAGCCCGACCAGCATAACGGAGAATTTGTGTACCTTCTGGACGGGAAATTTCTTCAAAAAACCAGCCGCAGCTGGTGAACATGAATAAAGCATGACGCTGCATTTCCAACAGACGTAGAGCATCTATCTGTTCGCTAGCAGTCAGTTTGTGGGTTTGATGACGGGAAAGAAAACGACTGACATTAGCAGGAGAGCGATCGCGTAAAATTTGAATATATTCATCCCTTGCTAACCAGGGATCACGGAATAATTTGCCCCCATATTCTTCATACACTTCAATTAACTGATCCCGCAGCCAATTCAAAGCATTACGTAACGGTCGCCGCCATTTTTGATGCCATACACCCCCTTCACCACCACAACCGCAATCATCTTGCCATCTATCTACACCATGAGCGCAACTCCAAGCTGTCACAGATTTTAATTCCACTTCCCATGTCGGCGGATTCAAACTCAGGTAGTGAGCAAAATTCGTTACCGTCCAACCGTGACGAGGAAACTCACCAATAAAAGCATAGGCTAAAGTTTTCTCAGTTCCTTTTTTGTGATGTCCAAAGGTTTCCCCATCAGTAGCTACAGATATCAACTGTGCTGGACGATGATCCCCGCGTACTGCTGCCCCAACTCGTCCGGCAAAGTGGTGGGAATTATACACTACATCGCTAAAACCCATGTCCCGTGATATTGGTCCATCGTAGAAAAAGATATCAATATAAGGTAAACCTGCTGTAGTTTCTGGCTTCGTTGTTTTAGTTGCACTCAGAGGCGAAGATGTCGTGTGGAGAGTAGGTTTTAAATAACAACGATAAGGACGGGTGGGATCAATCTGACTACCACCAACTTCATGCCATGCAGGGTGGGGATCATTTTCCGTGGGCAAAGGACGACAACGCTGGGCTTGAGATGGTGCAAGGACAATAAAGCGAATATCTTCAGCCACTAAAGCCTCTAAAGTTGCATAATCAACAGCAGTTTCCGCCAGCCAAATACCTTCGGGATCACGACCAAATCTAGATTTAAAGTCTTCTTTACCCCAGCGAATTTGAGTATGTTTATCTCGTTCATTAGCCAGAGGCATGATGATGTGATTATATACTTGAGCGATCGCATTTCCATGACCATGCAACCTTTGGCTACTCTTAACATCAGCCTCGACAATTCGCTGATAAACTTCCATATCGTGGCGTTCCAACCATGACATCAGAGTCGGACCAATATTAAAACTCATGTATTCATAATTATTGACGATCCCCAATAATTCACCTTTGTCATTTAGCACTCTAGCAAAGGCGTTGGGGCGATAGCATTCCGAATGAATGCGTTCATTCCAATCATGGAAAGGTGCAGCACTGGGTTGACGTTCAATCGCGTCTAAATAAGGGTTTTCTCTGGGCGGTTGGTAAAAATGTCCATGCACTGTCACGTATATACCCTGGGATTTTTTCAGGGGATCATGATCAGCAAACTGTGGGAAATCTTGATCTAATTTCAATTTTGAGCCAGAGCTTACTGGCAATTCAGCCGCAGAAGTCATAATATTTTTATCCAAAGTAAAAAAAATTGCAATTGTGGCGAAAGTATTGTTATATCTACCTTTTTACAGTTGTTTTCCTGCTAGATCCGCTGGTAAATAAGGCTGAAAAAGAATTTTGGCAAAAACGGTTTGAATTTATCGGGAAATCTGCATTATCGCGCAACCTTTTCCCCGCAAGCATAAAATAATCAAAGATGGAATCAAACCTCATATTGGGGATTGTATCACTGGCAACGCTAATTAGCCAAGAACATTAATGGTCTTTCATACCATTAAAACCCATTTTGGCGATCAAACCCTGGCTGGAAGTCATATTTTTGCAACAAAAGATTGCGATCTCGCATTAAATCTCAATCTTATTTTATATATCTGCGGCAATCATGGAAGCAGTGAAATTTCTCAAAGCTTGACAATATCCTACTCATTTGTGATCCCCGACCTCTAAAATCAGACTTCTTAGAAAAGTCGGGGATCTTTTTGTTTAGTTGAGAGTATCCTGTATCTTGAACCCCTATGTTTCAATTTTTCATAGGCATCTGTAACTAATATCCCAAATTCGAGATGACAAATGTCAGCTAAAAACATACTCTTCCTCATTCTCTTACTTTTTATACCAGTTTCCTTAGCGGCTCACTTTTTAGAGTGGGGAGACTTGATAGTTTTCATCACCGCAGGATTAGCAATTTTACCCCTCGCCGCTTGGATGGGTACAGCGACGGAGGAAATTGCTGTAGTCGTCGGTCCTTCCTTGGGCGGTTTGTTGAATGCCACCTTCGGTAACGCTACAGAACTAATTATTGCCTTAGTTGCCCTCAATGCTGGGCTAATAGATGTTGTCAAAGCCAGTATTACTGGATCGATTATCAGTAACTTACTCCTGGTTATGGGCTTTTCTATGCTATTGGGAGGCTTACGCTATAAGGAACAAACGTTTCAATCAGTTGTGGCAAGAGTAAATGCTTCATCAATGAATTTAGCAGTAATTGCCATTTTGTTACCAACAGCGATGAACTACACCTCTATCGGTATCAGTGAGATAACACTGCAAAACCTTTCCCTGGCTGTGGCTGTGGTCTTAATTTTGGTTTACGGACTAACACTGCTGTTTTCTATGAAAACTCATGCCTATTTATATGACGTAGGTGTAGCCGAGAACGAAACAGAGACAGATGTAAAAATAGAGGAAATCGCCGCAGAAAAACCAAATCTTTGGCTTTGGACTGGTGTACTCCTAGTGTGTACCCTCCTGGTGGCTTTAGAATCAGAATTGCTAGTTGAGACTTTAGAAGTAGCCACATCCAAACTAGGTTTGACAGCACTATTTACAGGGGTAATTTTGTTACCTATAGTCGGTAACGCCGCAGAACACGCGACAGCCGTTACTGTGGCTATGAAAAATAAAATGGATCTTTCTTTGTCTGTGGCTGTGGGATCAAGTATGCAAATTGCCCTGTTTGTCGCCCCTGTTTTAGTTATTGCAGGGCGGATATTGCATCAGCCAATGGATTTGGATTTCAATCCCTTTGAATTAGTAGCAGTGGCAGTATCGGTTTTAATTGCTAATAGCATTAGTTCTGATGGTAAGTCTAATTGGTTGGAAGGAACTTTGCTTTTAGCAGCCTATACGGTTTTAGGTTTTGCTTTCTATTTCCATCCTGTTGTGAGTTAGTTTTGCAATTTGCCCAAGGCGATCGCTTTGGGCAAAAACATCAGCTGAATTCAGATTAAATCAATGGATAATTTTTGCTAATATAAACCAGGCCATTGTTCTACTCATAAATTGAATAAATGTGATTAATCTAACTCAATATTTTTAAAGGACTCCACTAAATTGTCGTGATATATACTACCTTAGTATTTAAAGGCTTTCAGCCAAATGTTACCGCTATAAAACGCAATACATCAATACTAGATAAAATTGCCGCAGACTATCACCAAACATAACTAAATTTTATACGTTTTTTTACCAGAAATCAAGTCAATTAAAATACTTAACACTACGTAAATTGTTTTCTTTGTCGAGAGTTACAGTTTCACACCCTTTGTTTTTCTACTCCTGGTTTATCCTTATAGTTACAAAATATGAGATCAACTACAATGACTGAAATTGGCCTGCTAATGACGGGCGTGTTAAGCACCACACAACCAACTTTGCCCTATTTACCAGAGCAACAACCGTTACCACTGGAAAATGGGGTGCAGAAGTCAACAAATAGTCAGTTATCTCAATTAACTTATACTTCTCGAATCACACCACCTGAATTCATGGCCACAGATGGAAGAAAACCACCAAAAACTTCCACACTGGCACTTAAGCGCAACAAGATATTAAAGCAAATCCGACAAAAGCATCTCTCTTCCATATCTTTTGACTTAGCTGATGCCCAGGATCTGCCCACAAAAGAGCAAGTATTAGCACGATACCCAGCCTATAATAAACAACCCATGCCAACTTTGCGTTTTGGTAACTCGGGCACATCTGTAAGAATTATGCAGCGATTATTAGTCTCTAAGGGCTATGGTGTTAGAGTCGATGGCATATTTGGACCTCTGACTGAAGCAGCTATTAAAGCTTTTCAAAATCAACGCAATTTATTAGCAGATGGTATTGTTGGTCAAAGAACTTGGTGGGAGTTATCAATATAATATTTGGTACAGGTATCATCTAAAGCTGTCCCGAATGCTCCTAGCGATACTGATGCTGTTATAATACTTGCTGCTGACATTGAATACGCTCATTGATTAACAATTGCACACCTTTATCATGATATCGTTTCTTAGTCAATAAGCTAAAACTCATCTAATTTAAATATTAGGGCGGGCAGGTATGCCCACCCCACAAGAGTTAGACTTATTTAAGTTATACAGTTTAAATGCGGAACAGCTTATTTATTTTCTGGCTGGCGTAAGTCACTAATGAAAGAACGAAAATCAATCTTTTCTTCACTGTCAAGTTGATATGGAAATAAATAAGTAGAAAAACGCAAAAAATAGAAGTATGTAACGAAATGTAAAGTTGCCTAAAAACCTCTTCCCTGGTAGGGAAGGGGGTTGGGGGGTTAGGTTTATATTATATTTTTTAACGCCCACTTACTTATCTGCCTTCTGCCTTGTCCTAACGACAATTTTTAACGCCGACCTACTTAATACTTTAAAAGAAGTTGATCAATAATTCCTTGATAGTAAAATGGATTTATCCGTGCAATCAAGCCAAAATCCAAAATCGGATAACAGCAGATAAACGCAAATAAACATGAATTAATTCATTTCATTATTTTGTGTAGCATCACCTCAAAGGAATTTGAAGTTTAAGCTACTAATGGTAGTATAACTGTTGGACTTTAACAGTGATACTCATTGAGTAATACTATACTTAGAAGATCCAGGGCGAACGATGGGACTCGAACCCACGAATGGTGGTACCACAAACCACTGCCTTAACCACTTGGCTACGCTCGCCATCCACTAACTATTTGAATATAGCATGACTAAACAAAATGATCAAGATTTTTTTTGGACAGAAATTGAACTGATTTATTTGTAGTCTTTATATAGTGTAGAGACTAGATCACAATCGGAAATATATGAAAGCCTGGACTATGATTGCATCAGTCGGAGCAGCAGGTATCGCTGTCTTGGGAGTGACGATGGCCAAGACAAATCCTCAACAGGCTGAATACGAAGAATATGCAGTGCAGAAACTGACAACCTACTTAAAAACGGATTTTTGTCAAAAAACACCGACTTTCTTGCAAAATCTCATACAATTAAATTGTGAGCAGTTGCTTGAGTCAGTTAACCCTCAAATACGAGATATTATTACCAGTACAACAAAGAGACAAAATTATATTGTTTTTAGCGTTTATACTACTGATTTAAAAATAGATAATTTAATACCTGGTTATAAATTTGAAACAGTAGGCGCGTTTGACAACTTTTATACTTACAAAGCCGAACAGCAATAAGGTTACAGGTTACAAGGAAGAGGTTTTTACCAATGACTAATAACCAATGACTAATAACCAATGACTAATAACCAATGACTAATGAATTTTTGTACTGCTTGTCTTTATCCGCAAAACTCAGATGACTCTCGATTTTGTGTTAAATGTGGTAAGCCTCTACTATTAAAAGAACGTTATCTTCCGCTTTATCCCATTGGTAGCGGTGGTTTTGGCAGAACTTTTTTGGCGGTAGATGAACACATACCGTCTCAACCTAAATGTGTGATCAAACAACTATATTTTCCAGATGCCAACAAAGCTACGCTGGCAAAAGCAATGGCATTATTTCGTCAGGAAGCATTACGCCTAGATGAATTACAACATCCCCAAATTCCCCAGTTGTTGGCACATTTTGAGCAAGACAATCAGCTGTATTTGGTACAAGAATTAATTGTAGGACAGACGTTAGCACAAGAATTACAAACGCAAGGTGTATTTGCTGAAGTTCATATTTGGCAATTGCTCAAAGATTTATTACCAGTGCTGCAATTTATCCATGCTAGACAAGTAATTCACCGGGATATTAAGCCAGCAAATATTATGCGAAGATATCCCGTTTCCACAGGTAATGACGTTGTCTATCCTCCACCAATCACCAACGCTGCATTGTCTGATCAAGGTTCTACTATGACTTTTGGGGGAATAGAAGCTTTTTCTCCTCCACAAAAACAAGGTAAAACCGCAGCAAATTATCAAATTAAAGCAGTTAATTCTGTTCGCAATTCTGTACCTGGGGAGTTAGTTTTGATTGACTTTGGTGTTGCTAAACAAATTACTGCTACAGCCTTGGTCAACACCGGAACGACGGTAGGTAGTGCTGAATATATGGCTCCGGAACAAATGCGGGGTAAGGCTTTACCAGCTAGTGATCTTTATAGTTTGGGTGTAACTTGTATTTATTTATTAACAGGTGTTTCTCCCTTTGATTTGTTTGATGTGACAAGCGATCGCTGGATATGGCAAAATTATTTACCTGCTGGAAATAATGTTTCTGAGCGTTTGTGTGCAGTTTTGAATAAACTTATCCAAAATGCCATTTCCCAGCGTTACCAATCTGCAAATGAAGTTTTAGCCGCAATTAACGCACAGGTAAAACCAGTTAAACAACGAGCAGCTAAGACCCTCTATTCAGCCACAGGAGTTGATTACAAAAAGTTAGACCAATTACTCAAGGCTAAAAAATGGCAACAAGCAGATCAAGAAACTTGGGCGGTGATGTGTCAAGCTTTATCTAAGCCTGTAGGCAAATATTTATTTAATAGTGACTTAGAAAACTTCCCAGTTGAAGATTTACAGATAATAGATCAGTTATGGATAAAACATAGCCAAGGGCAGTTTGGCTTCAGTGTCCAAGTACAAATTTATGAAAGTTTTAATAGAGATTATGCTAAGTTTTGTGAAGCTGTTGGCTGGGACATAACCAAATCTAGTTCTTTTACCCAATACTTATTTTTTAAGCCAGTACCCAAAGGAAATTTACCCTCTCATTCTTGGGTTGGTGGTACTCAATCCTGGCGACATATAAATGCTTTGGGTGCTGCTCTTTTGAAAATAGGATATCCTGATCAGAAATAAATTCTTCAGATATCAACGTTGATATTTTCGATCTGTTTAGCGGCTTTGTCCCACAACTTGGCGGATTCTTCATCTTGCCAATGAGTTCTGAGATTTTCCGCTTTTTTGTGGCAGATTCGCTCTAACATCTCTAGAATTGCACCTAGTGTCAGCTGATCTACTAACCCTTCTAAAACATTCATAAATTCTTTCATTATCCATACCCCCTAACTTCAACCTTTAGTTAATCACATTGTAAGCCTATGTCATCTGCCTATCTTTTGGTGTCTCACGGTAGTCGTGATCCGCGTCCAGACATTGCTATGCAGCAAATAGCAAAGCTAGTAAGTCAAAAATTACCAAATAGTAAAAATTTAGTAGAGATAGGGACTCTAGAACTAAATAATCGTCCCTTACATCAGCAAATTCAAGATTTTGCTCATCAAGCCTTGGCATTTGGCTGTAAATCCCTCAAAATTGTTCCTTTATTTTTAGTACCGGGTGTTCATGTGATGAAAGATATTCCCGCAGAAGTGGAACTAGCACAAAAAGCACTGGGTCAAGATATGATGATTGAACTCAAACCATATTTAGGTAGTCATGGGAATTTAGGAAAATTTTTTACTTCAGCAACAGATGGTGTCACAGCAGAAGGATCAATTCTCTTAGCTCATGGTAGCCGTCGCTCTGGTTCACAACAGCCAGTAGAAACTATGGCCTGGCGTTTGGGAGCAGTAACCGCTTATTGGTCTATATCTCCCAGTTTAGAAGTCAGGGTAAAAGAGTTGGTGGCTGATGGTTATCAGCAAATTGCTATTTGGCCATATTTTTTATTCGCTGGTGGCATCACCGATGCGATCGCAGCATCTGTAGAAAAGCTAAAATTGGAATTTCCTGGGGTAAATTTTCAATTAGCACAACCTTTAGGTGCAAGTGCAAAAATGGCTGATTTAATTTGGGATTTAGCAACAGAAGGGGAAAAAGTTTTTGGGTAAGGTTTATTTAATCGGTGCTGGTCCTGGGGATCCCGGACTGATGACTCTCAAGGGTAAAAGTTTGTTGGAATGTGCAGATGTAGTTATTTATGATGCCTTGGTGAGTCCAGAAGTTTTAGCTATGATTAATCCCCAAGCCGAGAAAATCGACGCAGGTAAGCGTATGGGGAGACATTCGCTATTACAGGAAGAAACTACCCATCTCCTGATTGAAAAAGCCCAAGATCATGATCTCGTGGTGCGATTAAAAGGTGGTGATCCTTTTATTTTTGGCCGTGGTGGGGAAGAAATGGCGGAATTGGTAGCAGCAGGAATAATAGTGGAGGTTGTGCCGGGGATCACAGCCGGAATTGCAGCGGCAGCTTATGCTGGAATTCCCTTAACCCATCGTCTGTATAGTTCATCTGTGACATTTGTAACGGGTCACGAAGCGGCTGGTAAGTATAAGCCGGCAGTAAATTGGCAAGCGATCGCCCAAGGGTCAGAAACAATAGTGATTTATATGGGTATCCACAATCTTCCTTATATCGTGGAACAGTTAAGTTTAGCTGGGTTGAGTCCAGAGACTCCTATTGGTTTGGTGAGGTGGGGAACCCGGCCAGAACAAGAAGAATTAATTGGTAACTTAGAATCAATAGTCAAGCAAGTGGAAGAGACGGGATTTAGTGCGCCAGCGATCGCAGTCATTGGCTCTGTAGTGAAAATGCACAGCATTCTATCTGGTTGTCGTCCTTCATAGTCTCTCACAAAAAACATTTAACCCATGTTCTGAAAAATCACCCTGAGTAAATCCCCTTGATCTAAGGGTTTGTTCAAGCAAGCTGAAGCTCTGACTAATTTTGCTTTAGCTCTATCTATCAAACTAGCTTTTTCAGTCACCATAATTACAGGTGTATTTCTGAAAGATGCCTGTTTTCTTAATAAAGAACAAAGTTCATATCCGTCTAAATGAGGCATGGTGACATCGAGGAAAATCATGTCTGGTTTAACTCGAAAAATTTCCATCAAAGCTTTTAAGGAATCTGTAACACCAATCACAGAAAATATTTGTTCATCTAAAAAACCTTTAATGGCATTCAATACCATTGGACTATCATCTACACAAAAGATGGTGTAATTTTTTTTGTCGCTAGGCTGTGAATAACTCCGCTGATATCTGTCCCCAGTTAGGGGACGGTTACTGATGGGGGGTAATTTTACTTCAATCTTTGTCCTTGTTTTTGATTGATTTTGCTCCCAAAAGTTCTGCGGATCAACTTTGATATCCCCTTGAGAATTTTGATGATATTGCCAAAACTGCTCTGGAGAAACCTTGATACCCGCTTGGCACTTTTCAACTAATAAGCGCAGATTCAAATGACAAAACTTAGGTAAATCATCCAGAAAGCTTTCGGGGATAAACTCATAACTCCCCTCTTCTATTTTCAAAAATGAATCTAGAAACTCTAAAGACAACTGCTCAATTAGCATTGCAGCTTGAACATGGCTAATATACTGCTCATTCACTAGCCAACAAATGGCTAAATAATCTGGATTTGGTATAGCCTGATTCTCAACGCCTCTTTCAAATATGCTATGTAACTGTTCGTTAATCCCTCTGGGAAGGGTAGAATTTTGCTGACTCAATCGCTGTAAGTTGCGATAAAGCGGCTCAAACATTTGCTCCGAGTAGCAAGCGTAAATTAGTTTTCCTTCTTGTACATATATTGACCAAGCCCCGGAAGTGCTAAATACTTCTAAACAACCAGTTACAGATTTACTGGTGATTTTCTTCAACAGGGATAGGGGTTGTAGCTTTTGGAAAAATCTGTATCTACTAATTGGAAGCGTTTTCATTAGCACGGCTCTAAATACAAATAAAAATTTGACATTGCGATTTGTGAATCACCCGTAGGGGATTCACACCGGTCTTTTTGGACTTACTGCCAAATAAAGATAGCGGTTTATATTGGAGTGAGTATAGCAAGTCTCTACTCTAAACACACAATACCCAACACCCCACACCCCACTCACCCCTCATCACCACAACAAAAAAAGCTGAAATTATTCCAGAAAACAGTATTCCAAACATTCAGATTGGCTTGCTGTATTTTTTGCTAATCTGGCTAATTTCAACATTTAAACTACTAAATTTCTGGCAGTTAATGAAAATGGCATTTCAGTATTAAGCCTAGAGTTTGCTCCACAAAGAGTCATTAACATCACGGCTAAAGCCTGTTCAAGTCAATAGCAAATACAAGAGTTTGGGGTTGATTTTCCAACTCTCTGGTTTGACTTTAGACAGAACTTGAGTGTTAGCTGCTATCTACCTGTGTAGGCTGAGTGTTGGCTGCTGATAGATGTTAGCTTTTTGGTAAATACCTAAAAAATTGCCACTTTTATTTAAATGTGTAGATGCTCAGTAATCACTTACTAAATTCAGGTTACTATAGATTTAACAGGGAAATAAAAAACTATTTTAAACCTAATATAAAAAATTCAAGTTAATACTCAAATTAGTAATAAAAATCGCTTTTTTTTAGATTGTTATATTCTAACAGTTTTGTCTGATCAGGAATATTTGTATTTTACAAAATATTACCTGTGCGTTATTTTAGCCACTGACTATAAAGTAAATGTCCTGTAAATTACTGTTTCTATTGAGTTGTATCTAGTGGTCTTGCAGGGTTATCCTCAGAGGGTGCTTAATTTATTCTATTCCTCTGTGATTATCCACTATCAGGATAATTATGATTTGGTCATGATCCCGCAGATGACAGATAACAGATTCAGATATTTTAGAATTGATTTAGGATTGCTATAGTTATTTCAACTTAACCAACTGTGTCTGCCATTAATCTCCTAGTCCAAGCAAAAACTGAACGCTTAGACCGCTATTTGTCTGAAGAGATACCAGATTTATCTCGTTCTCGCGTGCAGCAGTTAATTGAACAGGGTCATGTCCAAGTCAATGATCGGGTCTGTACATCTAAGAAGACCAATCTGAAGGTAGGCGATCGCATTAGTTTGGAAGTACCCGCAGTCCAACCTTTGCAATTGGTAGCGGAAGATATCCCTTTAGATATTCTCTACGAAGATGAGCAATTACTCATTATCAATAAACCCGCAGGTTTGGTGGTTCATCCTGCACCTGGTCACGCAGATGGAACTTTAGTTAACGCTTTATTAGCACATTGTCCCAATTTACCTGGTATTGGTGGGATTCAACGTCCGGGGATTGTTCATAGATTAGATAAAGATACTACTGGTGCAATCGCTATTGCAAAAACAGATATCGCATATCAGCATCTACAAGCACAACTCCAAGCAAAAACAGCACGACGAGAATATTTAGGGGTTGTTTATGGTGCGCCCAGAACTGAAACTGGAACTGTAGATTTACCCATTGGTCGTCATCCCCAAGACCGGAAGAAAATGGCAATCATCCCCGTTGAAGAAGGGGGCAGAACGGCCATTACTCATTGGCAAGTGAAAGAAAGGCTGAGTAATTACACTTTGATTCACTTCCAGTTAGAAACAGGGCGAACTCATCAAATTCGTGTCCACAGTGCGAAAATCGGCCATCCTATTGTCGGCGACCCTGTTTACAGTTCTGGTCATTCTGTGGGGGTAAATTTGCCTGGTCAAGCATTACACGCTTGGCAACTCAAGTTACAGCATCCTATCTCTGGAGATTGGGTGGAAGTAACTGCCCCTCTACCCCAAACCTTCACCACTTTGCTAGAAGTTCTCCGTCGTAGATAGGAGACTGGGGATTGGGGATTGGGGACTGATAACTGTGCCAAAATCCCCCCTGGGAGGTTAATTTTAGAAAATTTTTTCAAATATTTAGAATATTTAGAAATGTAAGATTTATATTCCTTAACATAAACTACTGAGTCTATATACTACTCAAAAATCACTGTAAATTAATCTTGGTGTATTTTTGGAAGATTCTTAAATAAATATAAAAGGCGGAAATTTTCTCGCCTTTTCTAAACTTAATGAAGTTTTGTAACAAAAATTAGGGACTTTTCTCGGACCCACTCCTTGTATGTAAAGGATTTCGGGCTTTTCTTATTGCCCGATCTTATTTATTCATAATTTGTAACAAATAAAGTATCTATAGCATTGTATAAACATAATCTGGAGGGGTTAAAAAACAGAGCAAAGTTAAACGAGACAATCAATCCAATCCTGTTTGCTTGTTTCTCATAAACTTACTTCTGATTCTCATATTTCTACCTTTTGGATGATTGACAAGAAAAAGAGTAAGAAAGTTGAGCAATCGTTAGCTTTGAGTTTTTGATCACCCATTCCTGATTGATAAAACATTCACAGTTTTAATCAAGACATCTCTCAACTAAGTAATTAGGAGATTAGAGTCCATGACATTAGATGTATTTTCCAAGGTTGTTTCTCAAGCTGATTCTAGAGGCGAATTCCTCAGCACCGAACAACTAGATGCGTTAACCGCAGTTGTTAGTGCAGGTAGCAAGCGTTTGGACACAGTTAACCGCATTACCAGCAATGCTTCCGCTATCGTTACCAATGCGGCTCGTGCTTTGTTTGAAGAAGAACCCAGCTTGATCGCTCCTGGCGGTAACGCTTACACCAACCGTCGCATGGCTGCTTGTCTACGCGACATGGAAATCATCTTACGCTATGTTACTTATGCAGCATTGGCTGGTGACGCTAGTGTTCTTGATGATCGTTGCTTGAACGGCTTGCGTGAAACCTACCAAGCTTTGGGTACTCCTGGTGCTTCCGTAGCTAAGGGTGTTGGCAAAATGAAAGAAGCTGCTATCAACATCGTTAACGACCCCAACGGTATCACCAAAGGTGATTGCAGTTCTTTAGTTTCTGAATTGGCTAGCTACTTTGATCGCGCTGCTGCTGCTGTTGCTTAGTCAAGTACAAGTAGTCCAGAGCTAAAAATTTAGCTTTTCCAAAGCAAGAAGAAACAAATCAAGGAGAAATAAATCATGAAAACACCAATTACCGAAGCAATCGCATCTGCTGATACCCAAGGACGTTTCCTAAGCAACACCGAATTACAAGCTGTTAACGGACGTTTTATCCGTGCTGTTGATAGCATGGCTGCTGCTAAGGGTTTGACAGCTAATGCTCAGAAGCTAATTGATGGCGCTACCAACGCTGTATACCAAAAATTTCCTTACACCACCTCTACTCCTGGTAATCAGTTTGCTGCTGATTCTCGTGGTAAAGCTAAGTGCGCTCGTGACGTTGGACACTACCTGCGCATCATTACTTATAGCTTGGTTGCTGGTGGTACTGGTCCTTTGGATGAGTTCTTGATTGCTGGTTTGGCTGAAATCAACAGCGCGTTTGATTTGTCTCCTAGCTGGTACGTAGAAGCTTTGAAGTACATCAAAGCTAACCACGGTTTAAGCGGTCAAGCTGCTAACGAAGCTAATACCTACATTGACTACGCAATCAACGCTCTCAGCTAGGTAAATTCATGCCCGGAGAGGGGTACAAGTGCTGGATGGAATTATCCCTTTGGGATTAATCAGTTATTCGTGGGGAATACACTTTCACGCGACTAAACTGGCTCACCTAGCAGTTGGATCTCGCTCCGGGCATAGTTTTGTGTATAGCAGGAGCAAGGGAACAGCTGACAGAGCGAAGATGATTCTGGTGTCTAAGTTTTATCACCAGCGAATGTCATAAATACCTTGTCCGTTGCTATAGCTAACAACTAACCAACTTGATTCAATCAGCAATCGGTAAAAACAGCCGTATTGCCAATCAAAGGGGAAAAACAATGGCAATTACAACAGCAGCATCTAGGCTGGGAACAGAGCCTTTTAGCGACGCACGTCGAGTTGAACTGCGCCCCAACGCCAGCCGAGAAGAAGTCGAATTGGTAATCCGTACCGTTTATCGACAAGTTTTAGGAAACGACTATATATTGGCATCAGATCGCCTGATCAGTGCAGAATCACTTTTGCGTGATGGCAATTTGACAGTACGGGAGTTTGTCCGCAGCGTTGCTAAGTCAGAACTCTACAAAGCAAAATTTTTCTATAACAGTTTCCAAACTCGGTTAATCGAACTCAACTATAAACATTTGTTGGGTCGCGCACCTTATGATGAGTCTGAAGTAACATCCCACTTAGACTTATATATCAATAAAGGTTACGAAGCAGAAATCGACTCCTACATTGATTCTGTTGAGTATCAAAACAGCTTTGGGGAAAATGTAGTCCCCTACTACCGTGGTTTCGATACACAACCAGGGCAAACTATGGCTGGTTTTAACCGGATGTTCCGTTTATACCGGGGTTACGCCAATAGCGATACTGCTCAGGTAGAAGGAACTAAATCTCGGTTAGCACGGGAATTAGCTAGTAATAAAGTTTCTTCAATTGTCGGTCCATCAGGAACAAATGATAATTGGGGTTTCCGTGCATCTGCTGATAATGCTCCCAAGCAAAACTTGGGTAATGCTGTAGGGAAATCGGATCGCGTTTACCGAGTTGAAGTCACAGGCATTCGCAACCCCGGATACCCCAGCGTGCGCCGAAGCAGCACAGCATTCATAGTACCTTACGAGCGACTTTCTGACAAGATTCAGCAAATTCACAAGCAAGGTGGAAAAATTGTCAGTATCACATCCACGTAAGTTAGAGTGCTGTTTTTCGGCATAACCTATCAAGAGGAGATTTAGAAGTAATGTTCGGTCAAACCACACTTGGGGCTAGTAGCGTTTCTTCATCTGCAAGCCGTGTATTTCGTTACGAAGTTGTTGGCTTAAGGCAAAACCAAGAAACTGACAAAAATAAATTCAATATTCGTCGTAGCGGTAGCGTATTTATCACCGTACCCTACAACCGGATGAATGAAGAAATGCAGCGCATTAGTCGTCTTGGTGGCAGAATCATCAAGATTTCGCCATTAGTAGCAGAGGAAAACTAAAAGCTCTGGCAATGATAGAACCCAGTACGTCAGAACATTCTGCCGAAAATGGGGCGCAGTTGACACCAGCGCAAGCTATAGCTAACCTGCAATCATCAGATTTAAGTCTCCGCTATTATGCTGCTTGGTGGTTGGGTAAGTTTCGAGTTAGTCAGA
>RDYJ01000117.1 GCA_004293145.1 Nostocales cyanobacterium
GAAAAGTTTCCGTTATGCTGAACTTCCCCTTGATCCTTTAACTGTGCTTATTGGAACTAATGCAAGTGGTAAGTCTAATGTGGTGGAAGCATTGGAATTTTTACAAAGAATAGCTAATGGTGAAAATATTGAAACAGCTTTAGTAGGAGATAAAAAACTGCCTTCTATTCGTGGTGGTGTAGAATGGGCTGCAAGAAAAGGTGAAAATGGGTTTATTTTAAAAGTGTTAGTTGGAGTTGAAACTGAAAATAAACAAACAGATTTTTTATACAGTTTATGTATGCAAACATTACCTATTTTAAAGATAGAAGATGAAAGTATTAACTTAAAATATCTACAAGATAATAATGAATACATTGTAAGTGATGGGTTGAAACTTTTAGATTATAATTTTCCTAATCTTAATTATAGTTCTTTTAAACAAACTACTAATAATTTTTATAATAAAGAGAGTATAGAGGAGTATAGAAAAAAAATACTAGATTTGAAAATAATTCTAGATAAACAATTATCTATTGGTTCATTCGATCTCGATAAAGATAAAATGTTAGATTTGCTGTCCATGATGAAAAATGATCTTAAAATTCCTGTTCATACTACTTTAAAAAATATATTTGTTATCAATCCTATTCCATCAACAATGCGTGACTATTCACGACTTTCCGAAAACCTAGAAAGCGATGGTTCAAATATTGCTGGAGTATTAGCAGCATTACCAGATGATAAAAAAGCAGAAGTTGAAAATACCCTATCTGAATATATTAAATATTTACCAGAAGGTGATATTAAAAAAGTATGGGCTGAACCAGTAGGAAGACTGAAAACAGATGCAATGCTTTACTGTCAAGAAGAATGGAAACCGGGAGAAATTACAGAAATTGATGCTAGAAGTATGTCAGATGGAACATTGCGATTTTTAGCAATTCTCACAGCATTATTAACCCGTCCCGAAGGTAGTCAAATTGTCATCGAAGAAATAGATAATGGTTTACATCCTTCCCGCGCAGCATTATTGGTAAAAATTCTAAAAGAAATTGGTACTAAACGCAATATTGATATTTTACTAACTACCCATAACCCTGCTTTACTTGATGCTTTTGGTCCCGAAATAGTTCCCTTTGTAGTTGTTGCACATCGAGATTCAGAAACCGGAGAAAGTAAACTTACCCTTTTAGAAGATATTGAAAATCTGCCTCTGTTACTAGCATCAGGAACTTTAGGAAGATTAGCAACTAAAGGTGCAATTGAAAAGAGTCTTTCTAATCAAAAATCAAGCAGATTATGAAAAAAGTTCTGATTATTGACACATCAATACTTTGTGTTTATCTGGGTGTTCCTGGGAAAGAAACCTGTGGTAATAATAATGATAAATGGGATAAAAAAAGAGTCGAAATACGTTTTCAAGAAGAAGAAAAACAAGGAACAGATTTTATATTGCCATTAGCAACAATTATAGAAACTGGTAATCACATTGCACAAGCTAATTCAAAACGATATGAAATTGCTCAAACTTTTGCTGATATTTTAATGAAAGTAGCAGATGGGGTTATACCTTGGGCAGTTTTTACTACTCAGATAGATGAACTTTGGAGTCTAGAAAAGCTAAAAGAATTAGCTTTGGAATGGCCTATATTAGCATCTCAACAGATTTCCATTGGTGATGCCACAATTAAATTTGTAGCTGAATACTACGCGAAAACTGGTTGTGAGGTAGAAATTCTCACAGGTGATGACGGACTGAAAGCTTATGAACCAATTACACCTCCTCAAACCCGTCGCAGTAGTCGCAATAAATAACAATATCTCTCTCTGCGCCTCTGCGCCTCTGCGTGAGAAAAAAATTAAAAAACTTTAAGCGATCGCACCCCATCCCCCACATCACGCTATCATCAGAGATAGTGCCAAAATCTCAGCATCTACCATGACCACACCAGAACCCCAGCAACCAAATACACCTCTTAGCGATACTAAACTGGTAGAAGATCGTAGCAAGCTGAGTAAGATGTATCAGCATTACGTAGAAATGAAGGATAAATATCCTCATGCGTTGCTGCTATATCGCGTCGGTGATTTTTTTGAAACTTTTTTCCAAGACGCTGTAACCGTATCCAGAGAATTAGAATTAGTCTTAACCAGTAAACATGGTGGTGAACTGGGTCGTATTGCGATGACTGGTGTACCTCATCATGCTTGGGAACGCTACACCACCCAATTGGTAGAAAAAGGTTATGCTGTAGTAATTTGTGACCAAGTTGAAGACGCTGCTGATGCTATTGGTTTAGTCAAGCGCGAAGTAACCCGCATCCTCACACCAGGGACTTTGCTAGAAGAAGGAATGTTAAAAGCAAGTCGCAATAATTACATTGCTGCCGTGGTAATTGCGGTTAACCATTGGGGGTTAGCATACTCAGATATATCAACAGGGGAATTTCTCACCACTCAAGGTAGTGATTTAGAACACTTAACCCAAGAGTTAATGAGATTGCAACCATCAGAAGTGCTGTTTCCCACCAACGCCCCAGATTTAGGTAGTTTACTACGTCCTGGTGAAACTTCGCCTTCCCTTCCCCAATGTTTACCACCCACATTTTGTTATAGTTTGCGATCGCAACTTCCCTTTTCCCAAGCTGAAGCTAGAAGTAAATTATTGCAGAAATTCAAATTGCGATCGCTCGAAGGTATCGGTTGTGAACATCTCCCCCTCGCAGTTCGCGCAGCGGGTGGACTTTTAGAATATATCGAAGATACCCAAAAACAAAACCCCGTTTCTCTGCAACTATTACGCACCTATACCCTCACCGATTATCTCATCGTTGACAACCAAACCCGACGCAATTTAGAAATTACCCAAACAGTGCGCGATGGAACATTTCACGGTTCTTTATTATGGGCTTTAGATCGCACTACCACCGCAATGGGTGGACGGGCTTTAAGAAGATGGTTGTTACAACCGCTACTTGATATTAAAGGGATAAAATCACGCCAAGATACCATTCAAGAACTACTGGAAAATACCTCCTTACGTCAGGATTTACGCCAGTTATTAAAGCAAATTTACGATTTAGAACGTTTAACAGTCAGAGCCGCTTCTGGTAGAGCCAATGCACGGGATTTAGTCGCTTTAGCTGACTCTTTCTCCCGTTTACCCGAATTATCGCGTTTAGTTGAAGATGCGCGGTCGCCTTTTTTGAAAGCCTTGCAAAAAGTACCGCCCATACTAGAAGAAATAGCAGAAAAGCTACACGCACACATCGTAGAATCACCATCCATACATTTAAAAGAAGGTGGTTTAATTCGTCCAGGGATAAATCCGCTATTGGATGAAAGAAAAGCTACAGTAGAAGCAGATCAACAATGGATTGCAAATTTAGAAGTGGATGAAAGAGCGAGAACCGGAATTCCGACTTTAAAGGTAGGATTTAATAAAACTTTTGGTTATTACATCAGTATTTCTCGTTCTAAATCTGACCAAGTTCCTGATAATTACATCCGTAAACAAACCCTGACCAACGAAGAACGTTATATTACTCCAGACTTGAAAGAACGAGAAGCACGGATATTGACAGCGCGAGATGACTTAAATCAGTTGGAATATGAGATTTTTGCCGCTTTACGGGATGAGGTTGGTTCTCACGCCGAAATTATTCGTAATATTGCCCGTGCGGTCGCTGCTGCTGATGTATTATGTGGTTTGGCTGAGTTATCAGTACATCAAGGTTACTGTCGTCCTGAAATGGTCGAAGGACGGGAAATTGCGGTTGTTGATGGCCGTCATCCGGTTGTTGAACAGTCTTTACCTTCGGGGTTTTTTGTTCCTAACTCGACTTGCTTAGGAGGAACTAACTACAGAGGAATGAACCACGAAGACACGAAGGACACGAAGCAAGAGGAGAAGAAGGAAGGGAAGAAGAATGTTGTCCCCATCACCCCATCACCCCACCTCCCCACTTCCCCATCTCCCTATCCTGATTTGGTGATTTTGACGGGTCCAAATGCGAGTGGGAAGAGTTGTTATTTAAGACAGGTGGGTTTAATTCAGTTAATGGCACAAATTGGTAGTTTTGTACCTGCTAGGTCTGCTAGGTTGGCTGTGTGCGATCGCATTTTTACCCGTGTTGGTGCTGTTGATGATTTAGCAACCGGTCAATCTACTTTTATGGTAGAAATGAATGAAACTGCCAATATTCTCAATCATGCAACTGCTAATTCTTTGGTTTTATTAGATGAAATTGGTAGGGGAACTGCAACTTTTGATGGTTTATCAATTGCTTGGGCTGTGGCAGAATATTTAGCAGTAGAAATTAAATCTCGAACCATTTTTGCAACTCATTATCATGAGTTAAATGAATTAGCGAGTATTGTTTCTAATGTGGCTAATTATCAAGTTACTGTGAAAGAATTACCTGATCAAATTATCTTTTTACATCAAGTTCAACCCGGTGGTGCTGATAAATCTTATGGTATAGAAGCGGGAAGATTAGCAGGTTTACCTGCGGTGGTCATCAAGCGTGCAAAACAGGTAATGGGACAAATTGAAAAACACAGTAAAATTGCAATGGGTTTGAGAGAAGGACTTTAATTGACTTTAATTATTATGTAGATTAATAAAGTCGGTTTCCATAATATGTTTTATTATCTTCAGCTTTTTATGGGTCGCCCGGGATTCGAACCCGGAACTAATCGGTTAAAAGCCGAGTACTCTACCGTTGAGTTAGCGACCCTTTTGCTTTTGCAACTTTCTAAATATAGCAGACTCTCTCTAGACTTGTCAAGGGGTTTTTAGAAAAAATCCGCAGTTAATTTCACAGAGGTTGTTTTGCTTGCTCCTGGCTCTAAAATAGTCAGATTTTCACCAGTATTGAGCGAGTTGCGTCCAGCCGTCCAAGGTTCGAGACAATAGAAATCCTTACCCTTGAGCGTCCAGAAAACCAGCATAGCATAGATATCGTCATAATCAAGAGTCAATTTCAACTTGCGGCTATGATCTGTCACCGCAGCCGACTGACTCCGCAAATGACCAAAGGCAAAATCTATCTCATCCCGTTCAAAGTCGAAATTACCGTTAAACGGGTGCATTTCCTTGGTTTTCTGGTCTAGATACTGTCCAGAGGGAATATCAAACTCTAACTGCGATTTCTCACCACATTGAAAATAGGGATGAAACCCAGCCGAAAACGGCATAGGTACAGCAGACAGATTTTGATAAACTTGGTCAATCACCAAAGAATTACCTTGCAGCGTGTAGGTAAAAGTTAGCTGAAAATCAAAAGGATAAACAGCGCGTGTTACCTCATTACTTTTGAGAACTACGCTTAAACTTGCCTTACCTTCTGTGTTTTGTTGTGTCACTTCCCAAGGTAAATCCCGCCCAAAACCATGTTGCTTGAGGGTGTATTGTTTGCCGTTGTAGGTGTAAGTATTATCTGGTAAATTTCCACAGATGGGAAACAAAATTGGTACACCACCGCGAACGCTTAACTCAGGGTGAGTGAACCTTTCCACATCTAAATAGAGAATTTCTTCACCTTGAATTCGCCAACGGGTAATTATACCGCCTCTTTCTGGTACTACTTCCAGTTGAGAACCAGCGGTTTCATCAGCAAGGACGTAGGTTTTGTATTGTTGCTGTTGTTGAGTGATGGTAAACACCATATTTGGTAATTGGTAATTGGTAATTGGTAATTGGTAATTGGGAAAATGCAAATAATCTCCCCCTGCACCCTGCACCCTGCACCCTGCTTCTTCCCCAGTCCCCAGTCCCCTGTCACCTGTCACCTGTTACACGTCTTCAGCAAAGATAAAGCGATATAATTCGCTGGCATCTGGTTCAGGACTGCTTTCAGCGAATTTCACTGCATCATCGATAACACCCTGAATTTTCTTGTCAATGTCTTTGAGTTCTGCTTCTGTAGCTAGGTTTTTTTCTAGCAAGTAAGCAGCTAACTTTTTAATTGGGTCACGAGAAAACCAAAACTCTTTTTCTTCTTTGCTCCGCAGTTCGTCTGGATCTGCTAAAGAGTGACCACGGAAGCGATAGGTCATGGCTTCAATTAAGGTTGGTCCTTCACCTGCACGGGCGCGGGCTACGGCTTCTTGGGCGACTTGGCGAACTGCTAAAACGTCCATGCCATCTACTTCTACGCCTACCATGTTAAACACACTGGCTTTTTTGTAAATTTCTGGATCTGATGTGGCACGATCATGAGCCATACCGATCGCCCATTTATTATTTTCGACCACAAATAAAATTGGCAGTTTCCATAACGCTGCCATATTTAATGTCTCGAAAAATTGACCGTTGTTAGCTGCACCATCACCAAAGAAACAAGCGGTTACTTGATCGGCGTTTTTGTCTCCCAATACTTCCCGACGGTATTTGCTTTGAAAAGCTGCACCAGCTGCAACAGGAATACCTTCAGCTACGAAAGCATAGCCACCTAATAATCGGTGTTCAGCAGAAAACATATGCATTGAACCACCGCGCCCTTTGCTGCAACCTGTGGCTTTGCCAAATAATTCTGCCATTACCTCTCTGGCTGGAACTCCGGCGCTCAAAGCGTGAACGTGGTCACGGTAGGTACTGGAAACGAAGTCTTCACCGGGTCGCATTGCTCCTTTGATGATACCACTACAAACGGCTTCTTGACCGTTATACAAGTGAACAAAACCAAACATTTTGCCACGGTAGTACATTTCCGCGCATTTATCTTCAAAAAAGCGCCCTAAAACCATGTCCTCGTATAATCCCAGTCCTTCTTCTTTGGTAATCTGGACGGTGGCAGCATCAAATTTGGGTAACGTGCGTTCTTGAACCATTATTGTGAAGTATCCCTGTCGTACAATTTAAAGCTAGGGTGTTAAAGTTGAGTAATTCTTAATAATGTTAGCTGCAAATAGGCCAGCGTTGGCAAAAGTCAACAACCCAACCATCAAATCTTAATTTATGGTTTAAACCATTCTGGTTGGGAACAGATTAAATGTAATTTTTCCGTTTTTGATCTTGATTGTTGATATTTTGCTCCTCAGTGTAAAAACTGCGGCTGTTGGTGTTCGCTTCTTAAGTTAGCAATGAGGATGGTTGTTTTTCTGCATAGCCATTAACAATTCGCAAAAGTTGCATCAGCTTCAATACCAAACTTCTCTGTCCTGTCAATTCCTACTTTTTCCACATAAATTATGTTTTCAGCTATATTTGACACCGAAGTATCAGTGATTGTCATGATAATTTAATCATGCTATATTGTTTTTCCTCGTGAAGAGGGTTAATTATCAAGACTACCCAGAGCTATGGTTTTGATCTCACAGAATGACTGAATAGCCTCAACAAATCACAAATTCTAGATTATAGTGGATGCAGTTGTTAAGGTACAGTAGCAGTCTACGTTGGTCATAGCGAATATACATCAAGAATCAAGAGTTAAAACGGAAAGCTAATTTTTCAGGCTATGGCATCAGCTAATATCATGGGGGTGATACTGATGCTGGGCTATATGAAAGCTGGAAATGAATTTTGAGGACATAATTTTAAGTGTTAGCATCCAACAAGAGAAAAACTGTTATAATCTACACTCATATTGTATATGATACACGGTATTATTAAGGCTAGGATTATGGCACGGTTTTACAAGCCTGGAATGCTCTAGGTTAATTATGTCGATCTCCGGGAGACTATACGTAAACACAGTTCAGGGGAAGTAGGCTGTGCGAATTCCGCTCGATTACTACCGAATTTTAGGATTACCCTTGGCAGCAAGTGACGAACAATTGCGGCAAGCGTATAGCGATCGCATTGTGCAATTGCCCAGACGAGAGTATTCGATTACAGCCATATCCTCTCGTAAACAACTCATAGAAGAAGCTTACGTGGTTTTATCAGATTCCAAAGAACGCAGCAGATATGATCAGGCTTATCTCACCCACGCCTATGATCCTGATCGTGCTGAGGCGAAATCGGTATTAGAAAACCGCGCCGAAAGCATCAACCGTAATCACGATGTCCAAAGTCTCAGCATCGAAATTGCGCCAGAAGAATTAGTTGGTGCTTTATTACTTCTCCAAGAGTTAGGAGAATATGAATTGGTCTTGAAGTTAGGCCGTCCGTACCTGGTAAATAAAAATCGTCCCGCAGGTGCCAGAGTTGGCAATCATCTGACTGGTGAGGAATTTTTTGCCAGTCCTGAATTACCAGATATTATTCTCACAGTGGCTTTGGCCTGTCTGGAACTGGGACGGGAACAATGGCAGCAAGGTCACTATGAAAATGCGGCAATATCCTTGGAAACTGGGGAAGAATTACTTATGCGTGAAGGTCTTTTTCCCAATGTACAAGCGGAAATTGCAGCGGATTTGTGTAAGCTACGACCATATAGAATTTTAGAATTACTGGCACTACCGCAAGAAAAAACCAAGGAACGCCGGCAAGGTTTGGAATTATTACAAAGTATTTTAGAAGAGCGTGGTGGCATTGATGGCGCTGGTAATGATCAGTCTGGTTTAAATATAGATGACTTTCTGCGATTTATTCAACAGTTACGCAACCATTTGACAGTTGCGGAACAGCATAAACTTTTTGAAACTGAAAGTAAGCGTCCTTCTGCTGTGTCCACATATTTAGCGGTTTATGCCTTGATAGCTAGGGGTTTTACTCAACGCCAACCAGCTTTAATTCGTCAAGCCAAGCAAATGTTAGTCCGATTGGGTAAACGCCAAGATGTGCATTTAGAACAATCTTTATGTGCTTTGTTGCTGGGACAAACTGAAGAAGCAACCCGTGTCTTAGAACTAAGTCAGGAATATGAAGCTTTAGCTATCATTCGGGAGAAATCTCAAGATTCACCAGATTTGTTGCCAGGACTTTGTTTGTACTGTGAACATTGGTTACAACAAGAGGTATTTCCTCATTTTCGAGATTTGGTTAGAAAGCAAGCCTCTTTAAAAGAATACTTTGCAGATAGACAGGTACAAGCTTATTTAGAAGCTCTGCCAACAGATACGCCAACAACTAATGAATGGAATCCCATTAATAATCAGGTTTTTCCCTCACCACAAGTCAATAGTCCTCGTTATCGCAACTATGAAAATGTAAGCAATGTAAGTAATGAGGCAGTCAATCATAACGACACACCTAATTCTGAGTTTTCGACTTCAGTAAGCAATGACATCCCTGAATCTACACCAGCCTCTTCACCAAGATGGCATAGTTCAGCAGCAGACAGAGGGTATCAAACACCAGAAATACCTGTAGAATATCCGCCGATAGAAGAAGCCATAACCGGATCTTACCATCAGAACTATGTCAGGTCGCATATAGATGAATCTGGTAACAATAAAAAGCGTAAGCGCCGCAAGCCAACTTCAGTTAACAGTCGAGATCGTGGTTGGGAAAATAATCCCTCTCATTCTCGACGACGACGCAATTTTATTAACACCTTAGATGCAAAAACTCGCTTAGTTTTGCTGGTTTTCTTATCTATGGGCAGTCTATTAGTTTTCTGGTTGTTAGTTTCTACAGCTTGGGGATGGTTAAACAATATGTTTGTCCCTAAAGTAGCTTTGCAGGGAGAACCCTTAGCAATAGAACTGAATCAACCACCAGTTAGTATTCCTGTCCCTAATAGCAAACCAGAAGTAGTAGCAGAAGGTAAACTGACAACGGCGATCGCAGAGGAAGTAATTAAAACCTGGCTATCTACCAAAGCTGCTGCTTTAGGTTCTGATCATGAAATTGATCGTTTAGATGAAATTTTAACTGGTTCTGCATTATCACAATGGCGCTTAATTGTCAAGCAAGATATAGCAGAGAGACGCTATCGTAAATATGAACATAATGTGAAGGTAGAATTTGTCAATCAGAAGGAGACTGTTTCAGATAATGCAGTGGTAGAAGCTACAGTTAAGGAAGTGACTCAGTTATATGAACAGGGGCAAAGTAAAGAACCTTCTCAGGATCAATTGCGGGTTCGTTATGATTTGATCCGCAAACAAGGTTTGTGGCGAATCCAGAGTATGACAGTTGTGAAATCAAACAGTTAACAGTTAACAATTAAACAGCTAGAATAATCAAGCATTTGGGAATATCGAAGTTCAAGCAGCCCATAGCACCTTTGACACAAATAAAATTTGAATATGAACGCTACACAAGAACAACTTAAACTTAAACTAGAACAGGCTTTGGTGGCTGCATTTGGCGCTGACTACACCGGAGTAGATCCGATTTTGGTGACTGCGAGTAATCCTAAATTTGGTGATTTTCAAGCTAACGTAGCTTTATCTTTGAGTAAAAAATTAGGAATGCAGCCAAGAGCGATCGCCTCTGCTATCGTAGAAAAATTAGATGTATCTGATATTTGCGAACCACCAGAAATAGCTGGACCTGGTTTTATTAATCTTAAATTACAAACATCCTACCTGGAAGCACAACTAAACGCCATTAAAACAGATCCTCGGTTAGGAGTTCCCAAAACGAAAAACCCACAAACAGAAATTGTTGATTTTTCCAGTCCGAATATCGCCAAAGAAATGCACGTCGGACATTTACGTTCTACAATTATCGGTGATTGTATTGCAAGAATTTTGGAATTTCGTGGTCATGATGTATTGCGGTTAAATCATGTCGGTGACTGGGGTACACAATTTGGGATGTTAATTACTTATCTGCGGGAAGTTTACCCAGACGCGCTCACCACCGCTAACGCTTTAGATATTGGTGATTTAGTTACTTTTTATCGTCAAGCTAAACAACGATTTGATGCAGATGAAACCTTTCAAGAAACAGCGCGTCAAGAAGTTGTGAGATTACAAGCAGGTGCTGAAGATACACTCCATGCTTGGAAATTACTTTGTGAACAATCACGGAAAGAGTTTCAAATCATTTATGATTTGCTGAATGTTAAATTAATTGAACGGGGAGAATCTTTTTATAACTCATTTCTGCCAGCAGTTGTAGAAGATTTAGAAAAAGCTGGTTTAGTGGAAGAAAACCAAGGTGCAAAATGTGTTTTCTTGGAAGGTTTTACAAACAGAGAAGGTGAACCTTTACCATTAATTGTCCAAAAATCAGATGGTGGTTATAACTACGCAACCACAGATTTAGCAGCACTACGTTACCGCATTCAAGAAGATCAAGCAAAACGAATAATTTATGTTACAGATGCAGGACAAGCTAATCACTTTGCTCAATTTTTCCAAGTTGCAAAAAAAGCAGATTGGATACCTGATGATGTGGAAATTGTTCACGTTCCCTTCGGTTTAGTATTGGGTGAAGATGGCAAAAAATTCAAAACTCGTTCCGGGGACACTGTAAGATTAAGAGATTTATTAGATGAAGCCATTTCCCGCGCTCGTATAGATTTAGAAACTAGACTCAAAAAAGAAGACCGACAGGAAACTGAAGAATTTATCAAAAAAGTAGCTGAAGTAGTTGGTATCAGTGCTGTAAAGTATGCTGATTTAAGTCAAAATCGTACCAGCAATTATGTTTTTAGTTATGATAAGATGCTTGACCTAAAAGGGAATACAGCACCTTATATGCTATATGCTTATGCAAGGACTCAAGGCATTAGTCGAGAAGGTAATATAAATTTTGAAAATTTGGGAATAGATGCCAAAGTAATTCTCAAAGAGGATACAGAATTTACTTTAGCCAAGCATTTGTTACAACTAGATGAAGTCATTAGTGAAGTGGAACAGGATTTATTACCAAATCGTTTGGGTGACTATTTATATAATCTCAGCGATAAATTTAATAAATTCTATGACAAATGTCAGGTACTTAAATCTGAAGAACCTATCAGAACATCAAGGTTGATGTTATGTGATTTGACCGCTAGAACCCTGGAAAAAGGATTAGATTTGTTGGGAATTAAGGTATTAGAAAGAATGTAATAAGCAACAGCTTGAAAGAGAGAAAAGACGCAGAGAGAGAAATTTTTTCCTTTGCATCTTTTTCAATTTCAGGAACTTATATGATTAAACTACGTCTTGGGATGTGTTGGAGATTTACAGCAGTTTTCATCTATTTGTACAATACCTTGTTTTTCTCTTCCTTTCTTACTTCGCGTCTTTGCGTCTTTGCGTGAGATATAAAAATGAAACCAATATTTATGTTCAAAACGTTCATTACATCCCTGGGTTTCTTAGTACTATTCAACCCCAGTCAAGCATCAGCGCAAATTGTACCGCAACCTTGGGTTTCCGTAGGTGGAAAAGATGGTGATGTTACATACTCTGTAGGTGCTAAAGCTTTGAGTTTAGGGGTTGAATTTGGAACTGGTGAAGATGGTGCAACAGGTGTAGATGTCCTAAAATTCATCAATTTACCTGTAATTTCTCCTTATGTTGGAGTTGGTTACTATTCTGAAGACAAAGGAGTTGCATTCTCTGGTGGTGTGCAAGCAAATGCCACTAAAAATATTTTTCTTGGTGCTGGTTATAATTCTGTGCGTGGCTTTAATGGACAACTAGGAATCAAATTCTAATTTGAACATAATTTGGGATTTAAGACAATTATTAACTTTATAAATAGCAGCTATTTGTCGGGGAGCATCCCAAATGTGCAAAAATAAATAAAAAAATCATTCGCAATCATTGCTCGCGCCTAATATGGAGACTCAATCTTATGGTTCTTCCTCCTTTTGCTCAGATCCAGAACTAATATTTAGTAGACAATGATTTGAGGCCGTTTAAACGGTACTCATATTCACGGTAAAATTATCGGTAAAAGAAAACTTGCTGAGTATCCATCAGGACGGGAAACTTTCCCAGGCTTGGGCAACCAACTTACTCAACCAGCGTCGTTGTTGTCTATCTAACACCGGATCATCCTCTAACACTTGCTTCGTTAACTCTTCCAAAGATTGACCTTGTGCGCGAACAAGCTTGATGACTCCGGCAATTACCGCAGCTACCAGTTCTTCGTCAACTGGCTGTTGTCGAAGTGCAGCAATTTCTTGGGGACTGTCTGGGATAGGATAATTCATGGCATGAGTTTACAAAAGTTCCAACATGAATAATAAATTTAACAAACTATTAAAATTTCTTAATTAAATCTTCAAACAACTGATAGGGCGGAGTCTAACGCACTTTCTGCCTTAGTTAAATCATTCTTAGTGAGTAAATCGATGGGAGAAGTCAGCAGCAGATGAAAGAGATTCTTTACTTAGAAATTCCTACTCCAGATAGTGGCGCTGTCCGCGACTGGCTACAAGCAGACTTTGCACCTGGGTATGGAGAAAAATTACCTACCCCAGATGGTTTTCGTCTGAGAAACCCCCTGGTGTCGGAAACAGAAAGTTTAGCAAATGAACTTTCTGTATTTGTCTGGTCAGTGCAACGCACTACTTACCTGAAAGTATTCCGTTGGGCGAATCAATCCTTTGCTAATGAGGGTCAAATTCTACAACGACTGACTACAGCAATCCGTAGCCGCTTTTCTCATCAGTACCCAGAACCACCAAAGATTGACCCGCAAAAATCGATTTTTGCAGAGTTAGAACCATATTATCCTCTCACTGTCAAGTATTTTCAGAAAATGCCCAATGGGGAATATGACCTCAAGCGTGCTTACTGGTGGGAACAACGTTGGCGTGAAGGCGTGAGAAATCCTCAGCAACCCCGTCAGGTACTGTTTACTTGGGGAAGAGATGGGGAGAAAGAGAACAAAGCCTCCCTAGCCAGCGAAGTTTCCCCCACCTATGACATCATCTATATCGGTGGGGCTTTAGGCTCAATTCATGCGGCACTCATGGCAAAATTAGGCTATAAAGTCCTACTGATAGAAAGATTACCCTTTGGACGCATGAACCGGGAATGGAATATTTCTCGTGATGAAATTCAAACTTTGGTAAATCTGGGTTTGCTGACAACAGCTGAGTTAGAAAGTATTATTGCTAGGGAGTATAAAGACGGCTTCAATAAGTTTTTTGATGCGAATAACCCGCCCCATCTGAAAGCCCCGATTTTATACACGCCAACGGTGCTAAATATCGCCTTAGATTCAGAAAAGCTGCTGCGAATATGCGGAGAAAAACTCCAAGCAGCCGGTGGTGATATCTGGGATGAGACAGAATTTATCCGGGCAGGTATCAGCAAAACACAAATCTATGTTACTGTCAAGCGTTTATCTACTGAAAAGGAGCAGGAAATTAGTGGAAGATTGCTGATAGATGCAATGGGTACTGCTTCTCCCATCGCTTGGCAATTAAACGGTGGTAGAGCCTTTGATAGTGTTTGTCCAACGGTGGGAGCAGTTATAGATAGAGGGTTTGCACCTGGTGTATGGGATGCACAGTATGGGGATGTTCTTTATAGTCACGGGGATATTTCTAGAGGTAGACAGTTGATTTGGGAATTGTTTCCTGGAGTAGGGGAAGAATTAACAATTTATCTGTTTCATTACCATGAAGTAAATGGGAAAAATCCCGGTTCTTTGCTGGAGATGTATGAGGACTTCTTCACAATTTTGCCAGAATATCGGCGCTGTGACCTTGACAAGCTGGTGTGGAAAAAACCCACATTTGGCTATATACCAGGGCATTTTAGTGTGAGTAGTAGCGATCGCACCATTGCCTTTGATAGATTAATCGCCATTGGTGATGCTGCATCCCTGCAATCGCCTCTTGTTTTCACTGGTTTTGGTTCCCTCGTTCGTAACTTAGAACGTTTAACGACTCTCTTGAACACTGCCCTTAAACACGACCTGTTGAGTTTCCAGCACTTAAATAAAATTCGTGCTTATCAAAGTAACGTTTCCGTCACCTGGCTATTTTCCAAAGGAATGATGGTTCCCACAGGGAAATTTATTCCATCCCAACGGGTAAATGCCATGCTTAATACCTTCTTTGGTTTATTAGCAGATGAACCCCCAGAAGTAGCAGATAATTTCATTAAAGATCGCTGTGATTGGTTCACCTTTAACCGTCTAGCCCTCAAAGCAGCCAGGAAAAATCCCGCCTTATTAATATGGATTTGGCAAATGGCCGGGTTTAGGGATTTAGTCCGGTGGTTGGGTAATTACTTCAACTTTGGTCGTCATGCCTTTGTCAGTGCTTTACTAGGTAAATGGTTTCCCCAATTCCTCAAATCTATTCAAGCTTGGCTAGAACCCCGCTATCCAGGATTGTGGTTAAATCTCCTGGCTACCAATTACGCCATTTCTACCGGCAAACCGCGATTACGGGAGCAAGTAGTCACACTTAACCAAAAACCGGTTATTAGTCATTAGTTATTGGTTATTAGTCTCTTGACTCTTCACCTGGGATTGATTACCGTTGGGGCGGAAATTAGGTAGTTCCACAGACGCTAGAGACTTCCGTCCCTTGGGTGGACGCTGGGGATAAATCAGTGGGGAAGGTGATTGTGGATCAAGATGATATCCCCCAGGTTCTGCTATCACCTGATTTATGGGTAATTCCTGCCAATAATCGGTGATTTTTGGATTGCTTGTATTTTTTTCAGCAACAGGAGTATTTATTGGCGATTCATTGCTTGATGACAGATCAAACTCTGCCCTTTGAGGAGCATAAATATTATTGGTATTGGCGGAATCAGTTTCCCTGACTAACGGCTGTTCTATGATTGTTTCCGATGTTTCATTATTCTCAATATTCGATACTGGGGTTTTCCAGATGAGTCCATCAGCGGAATTACTGTTTGTATGATTGACTGTAGGTGAAATTGATGATGAAGCCTGGGAAGCAAAAAACATTTCAATCAGGCTTTCCAATTGTCGATCTAAAGATAAAGGAGGTGAGGAAACATCTGCATCTGCTACTTCAACAATAGATTCACTAACTTCTAATAAGGGATTTGATGGTGTTGATGTTGGAGTTTCATCCTTCTCTAAGGATTTGTGATCAGTTTTAGAACTAGGACTAGGGCAATCTTCTGAGTCATCTGCTGAATTTGATGATTCTACCCAGAAACTATTTACTTGCTGACGTAAAGTGCTACAAACCTCACTGAAAGAATCTCCCTCCGCAGACCAAGGCTTAATTGGCTGTGCATTGGGAAACAACGACCGGGCTTTTCTCGAAAATCTTGTATTTCCACCAGTTACATCATAGGGATGATAGGCCGTGTC